>CADBLZ010000030.1 GCA_902795675.1 uncultured Erysipelotrichaceae bacterium | reverse complement strand
TTTTACTTTTGAAATTAATTTGAAATATAGAACTTTACTTTCTGCTATGGTAATTGATTCACCTAATGTTATTACTCCAGAGATTACCTTTGCTGGTGTAGAAGAAACAACAGCTAACTCAGTTACAACTGTTTATCCAACTGCTTCTACAAATTATTTAGATAACACTTCTAAGTTAGAAGAAAAAGTTTATGACTCATGGCAAGATGATTGGGGTACTAAACCAAGTGGAACTGATTCATATTATTTTATCGAATATGGTATTGAAGGAACTGTAACTGAAAGTGAAGCTTATGATTTAAATGTTACTGCTACAGTTGATACTGATACTGATACTCTTGGTACAATCGTTGCTTATGGTGATGGTACAACATACAAGATTGGTAGTTATGATGAATTCTTAAATGATAATACTATTGTTAATCCAACAGGTGCTGGTTTAACTTCTAAGTATGGAAGTATTAATAGTACTTCTCCTAATAATGATTCATTTAAGAGAATTATTGTTGTTAAGTATCCAAAACCAAATGAAGGCGTTACTGTTAAACCTGACTTTAAGATGGGTGTTCAAGTAACAGGAACAAGTAAAACTGATTCTAAAGCATTTAACTGGACTTCTAGTTATACAGGTAAAGCTGCTGCTACTTATCCAAATAGTGATAACTTTAAAGTTAAAGCAAGCTCTATATCAGCTACTAGTGGAGCAGGTGCAATCAATAACTTAAAGAACGGTAATGAAGTTACATTATCTTATAGAGTTGAAGCTGATAGTGATTTAGTTAACCAAGGTATTAAGAACTTTAATATTTGGAAGTTAACTAATAATGGTACTGTTGGTGTTAATATTAAACTTGCATTAGAATCATTCAAGTTAGATAGTACATATGAAACTGATACTGATCCATATACTTTAACTAGTACAGATTATTATATTAGTTCTTTCTATCCTGAAAACGATAGTGAATATAGTTATGTATTAAGAGATAGTGGTTATGTTTTAACTACAGATAATGCTAGTATGAGTAGAAAGAAAGTTTATATTAAGACTGGTAATAGTAGTTCTTATGATTATGTTGGTTATTATGCTAAGGGTTCTGATGGACATATAGCTTATACATCAATGGATACAAGTAAGACACAAAACAATACTAATGTTACTAGTAGTAATCCAGTATTATTACCAAATGACACTGTTGATATGTATGTTGAAACTGATTCAGTTAAAGCTGGTGTCTATATTGGTTATAATGTTAATGTTGTTTTAAAAAATAGTAGTAATATTATTACTAAGATTGCTAGTATGGATGGTAATAAGATTCTTAAGATTAGTTCTAAGTCTTATGAAAATGGTACTGCTAAAGAATCTTCTACAGCAGGTGTTTACCTATATGAATATGAAGCTAAAACAAATATGAATATTGTTACTGATAAGCTAGATGAAAATAATATAAATTATACAATTAATGCCTTTGAACAAGTTAATAAGACTTCAACGATGGATACGATTGCTAAGAATTATATTGTTAACCAAGAAACTGGTAAGTTCTATGTATTACTTCCAGCAGGTGCTTCTGTTACTAATGTTAAAGTTGTTCCTTATAATACAACAACAGAAGCTTCTATAAAGGTTACTAAGACAGATAATTATAATAATAGTGGTAGAACACTTATGTTAGTAGATGTTCTTGGAACAAACTTAAGTAGTTTAAATTATGTTGATGGTAGTACATTCTATCAAAGTGGATTTGCTTTAAGCTATTCATTAAATTATCCAAATTCTGCTAATGCTAGTCATGGTACAAATCTTTATACAGATGCTGCTTACTTATCTGGTAGTGGATTAAGTCAAGGTTATAAAGTAAGTACTGATGCACCAACAACATTATTTAGTTCTACAGCTAGTAGAAATACATTAAGTAATTTAAGTAATAGTGAACCATTATTTACATATGCTACTAATACCACTGAAGTAGAAGCAGCAGATGTTATTGTTGGTAACTATGTTTCTACTGTAAGTAATAGTACAGTTAAGGAAAGTAAAGAATATAGTTATACAATGAATTTAAGTTATGGTAATAGTGGTGTTACTTTAACTAATATGGTTTTCTTTGATAAGATTGATAGTGCTAAGAGTACAAACAATTTCAAGGGTATTTTAAAAAATGTTAATGTTGATAGTCTAACAAGTATTATTGGTTCTAAACCAACAATATATTATTCAACATTAGAAACAATTGATGTTAGTGATAGTGCTTACCAAGATTTAACAAATGAAATTTGGAGTGTTAATGCACCTACTGACTTAAGCACAGTTACAGCTATTGCAATTGATTGTGGAAGTTATGAATTTAATACAGCATTAACTGGAAATTCTCCTTCATTTACAATTAATCTAGTAGCACCAAATAGTTATTCGAATGATACTACTTTAAAAGCATATAATGATTCTGTTGTTACTTATTTAGTTAAAGGTAATAGTACAGGAACAATGAAATCTTTAGGTACTGAAGTTACCTTAGAAAAAGCTAACATTGTAGTTAGTGGAGAAGCTAGAGATAGTATTAAGGGAAGTACAATTAATTCAAGTGTTAGTGGTGGATATGGTTATTTGTTAACATTAACTAACAGTGATGAAGTTGATTATGAAAATATTACTTTATCTAGTGTTTTAAGTGACAACTTAGATGTTAGTGAAACTGATATTAAGTACTTTATTGATAATGGTAGTGTAGTTAACGGTAATGCTTTAACAATTACTAAGAATGGTAATAGTTTAAGTTTAAAAGTTAATAAAGTAACTGCTGGATCTACATTCAACATTTGGATTCCGGTAAGTATAAATGCTACAGAACTAAGAGATGCTGAATTTACTAATACTTATAGAGTGACTAAATTAAATGATGTAAATTATAATGATCCTAGTAAGAAGATTACTTTAACAGCTTCTATTCCAAGTTTAGAATTCAATAAGCGTGTTAAAGTTGGTGATGAAGCAACATTTAATGGAAGTGCTAACCCAATAACAGTTAGTGTTAATGACGATGTTACTTATAAGATTGAAGTAACTAATACTTCAACTATTATAGCTAATAATGTTGTTGTTACTGATAATGTTATTAAAAATTTAATTCCAACAAATATTAGTAATGATGGTACATATAGTAATGGTTTAGTTACATGGAATGTTAGTATTAATCCTGGTGAAACTAAAGAGTTAACATATGATGTTAAACTTCCTAGTTCACTTGCATTAAATGAAGAAATGAAATCAAATGGACATGTTAAATTAGTTAATCCATTAAATACTTCAAGTAATTTATATGATGATGATACTAATGAAATTACATTAAAATATCAAATAGTAACTGATTTAACTATTAGTAATGTAATAAGTGGTCCTTTAGCTGATAGTGAAAAAGTATTTAATTATACAATTACTTTAAGTAATAATAGTAATGAAACTTATAATACTGAAGGAACTGATCTAACTAGTATTACATTTGAAAATGGTGTAGGTAGATTTAGTTTAGTAGGTAACCAAAGTATTACTATATTATCTTTACCAGATAGTATTACTTATAAAGTTAGTTTAAATAATGAAAGTGGTTATAGTGTAACAACTGATAAAGAAAGTACTACTAATGACGGTGTTACAAGTTTAAGCGGTGTAACTAATGCATTAAAGATTAGTAATACATTCACTAATACATATAGTGCAAGTACTAATTTAGATCTAAGTGCACAAGTAACATATGATGATGAATTAACTAGTGATATGTTTACTTTAGAATTATTAGATAGTGAAGGTAATGTACTTGCTACTAAGACTAATGGTCTAGATGGTACAGTTACATTTGATAGTATTACTTATACTGATAAAGTAGGTACTTATAACTATGTTGTTAGAATGAATAGTAATCCTATCTCACATGTATCACTTGATACAAATACATTTAATGTTAAAGTAGTTATTAGTGATAATAAAGACGGAAGTCTTGGTAAACAAGTTACAATAACTAATAAGTTAGATGAAGAAGTAGATAGAATGGTATTTAATAATATCTATATTCCAGATGGTTTAATGATTACTAATACTAATGATTCTAAATATGTTGATAGTAATAAAGAGTTTAAGTATACAGTTACTATTAGTGATAGTGTTCCTGGTGAATATAAATTATTTAATGGTAATAAAGAAGAAATTGGTACATTAACTGTATTAGAAGATGGTACGGCTGAAAAAGAATTTGTTCTTAAGAGTGATGAAAAAATATTAATCGTTAATCTACCTGTTGGTTCTAAATATACTATCTTAAAAGAAAAAGTTAATTATTATACAGAAACTAGTGATGGTGCTACTGAAACAGAAGATGGTTTAGTAGTTACTGGTACTTTAGAAGAATCTTCTAAAGAAGTTAAGTTTAATAATAATTATGTAACTAGTGGTAATGCTGTTATTACTAGTACAGTAGGTTTAGATGGCACAACATTATCTGGTGATGACTTTAGATTTAATTTATCATTAATTACATCTGCTGGTAATGAACTTGTAAGTACAATCAGTAATGATATTAATGGTAATATTGTATTCCCTAAATTAAACTTCGATAAACCTGGTGTTTATAAATATCAAATTAGTGAAGTTGATTTAGGAGATAGACATTTTACTTATGATAGTAATTTAATATTCTTAACTGTTACTTTAACTGATAATGGTGATAATACTATGGATGCTAAAGTAGAAGTTACAAGTGATGTTAAATCATTCATGAATAGTTTCTCAGCTACTATTCCAGAAGAACATGGTAAAGAAATAAGTGATAACCCTAATACAATTGATAAGAGTACACTATTTGTAATCTTATTTGCTATAAGTTTTGTTATAGTACTTGTAAGTAGAATAGTTAAAGTTAGAAAGTTTAATTAGGTGATTAGATGAAAAAAGTTAGAAGTTTTGAAACTATTCAAGTATTAACTGTTATTGTTACGATTGCTATATTACTTGTTGTTGGTGGTATTTTAACTTTAGTATTAACAAGAAATGCTAAAGTTAATAATATCAAAACAGCAGCGGGTGATTTAATTAAAGCAGCTAAGAATGCATATGCAACATTCAGTATGGAAGAAGGCGGTAATTATATCGTTTCTTCAGATAATGGACATTATAAAGGTATGTGTATTTCTGTTAAAGGCTTAGAAGCTAACGGTTATATTGATGATTCTTATAAATCATATGATGGTTATATTGTTATTGAATATAACGATGGTGAAAAGTTCTATTCAGTATGGTTAACTAATAAGGAATTTACAATCGACGGTTATGAAGAAGGTAAGTTAGATAAGTTATCTTATGGTAAAGGTATTAATAACTATGCTAATGAGGTATATGAATCTAAAGTTACTAGTTCATTTACTGGTACAACAAGTGATCATGGTGGATCTGAAGGTAACGGCATCATGAGATATGAGACTGCTTGTATAGAAGAAAAGATTAAATAATCTTTTCTTTTTTTATGTTATAATTTAGGTGGTGATTAGAATGCTAGTAATAGGTAGTCATGTTAGTTTTGGAAGTGAACAAATACTTGGAAGTTTAAAAGAAGCATTAAGTTATAATGCTAATACTTTTATGTTTTATACAGGTGCTCCAACTAATACGATTCGAAAAGATATAGATGAAAATAAAACAAATGAAGCACGTAAGTTAATGGAAGAAAAAGGAATTGATATAAATAATGTTATTTGTCATGCTCCTTATATTGTTAATTTAGGTAATAATAG
Source organism: uncultured Erysipelotrichaceae bacterium (assembly GCA_902795675.1). Taxonomy (GTDB): domain Bacteria; phylum Bacillota_I; class Bacilli_A; order RF39; family UBA660; genus Coprovivens. Next base: position 7,983 of record CADBLZ010000030.1, on the reverse strand, counting down.
TGATCCGGATAAATATAAGTTTAGTATTGATTTTATTCGTAATGAACTTAAAAGATGTGATTTAATGGGTATTACAAAGATGGTTTTACATCCTGGTAATGCTACGGGTGGTCTTTCTAAAGAAGACGCTATTAATAATATTGTTAATGCAATAAATGAAGTATTAGATGGATCAACTAAATGTGTTATTTTAGTTGAAACAATGGCTGGAAAGGGTTCAGAATGTGGTTCAACAATTGATGAAATAGCAATGATTGTTAATGGTGTTCATAAACAAGATCAAATAGGAATTTGTTTAGATACATGTCACTTAAATGATGGTGGTTATGATATGAATGAATTTGATAGTTATCTAGATGAATTAGGTAAGAAAGTAAGCTTAGATAAGATTGGTTGTATTCATGTAAATGACTCTAAAAATGAACTTGGTAGTCATAAAGATAGACATGCTAATATAGGTAAAGGAACAATTGGTTTTAATACTTTATGTAATGTTATTTATAACGAAAGATTAAAAGATATTCCTAAAATTCTTGAAACACCTTATATCGGTGACTCAGAAGATGATAAAGAAAGACTTTATCCTCCATATAAATATGAGATTGAAATGCTTCGTAATAAGAAGTATGAAGAAGATTATTTTAATAAAATTTGGGATGAATATAAGCACAATTAATTGTGCTTTTTTTGAGGTAAATTTGCCGAAAATAGGGATGAATGCTATACTTGTAACATGAAGAGGGTTTGGTTATGGAAGAGTTTAAGAAGTTAAATTTTTTTCAAAAGCGAAAATTAAGTATTTCTAAACTATCTGAATATTATCGTAGGGAAAGAGATTATAATATTAAGCATAATGTTCCTTATAAAAATATTGGCTTAAGAAGAAAAATTCATGGACTTTTTCAAGCCATACTAAAAGCTGAATTAAAACTTGAAGGTATTTCTTATGAAAAGGTAAGAGATGATAGAGTCAAAACGGATAGACCAAAAATATATGCATGTACACATATTGGTCGATATGATTTAGAGACACTTTCACTTGCTATTGGTGAAGATGCTTATGTTGTTTGGGGAGATCCTGGTGAAGGATATCGTAATGATTCAATGATATTCTTTGGTGGTCAAGGTTATATAGCAGTTGATACAGATAGACAATATAAAGAAGATAGACATAATTGTTTAGAAGGTTGTGTTCGTTTCTTAAATCAAGGTGGCGTACTTTGGATTTATCCAGAAGGCGCTTGGAACATTCATGAAAATAAAGTTGTTGGAGAGTTATATACTGGTACAGTTGAAATGGCGATTAGAACTGGTGCTGATATTATTCCAATAGCACTAGATCATGAAGGTAAAGATTATAAAGCAATAGTTGGTAAGAATATTTCTTTTGAAGGTATTTCACTTGATGAAAAGAAAGAAAAAACATTAGAACTTAGAGATACACTTGCATCTTTAAGATGGGAATTAATTGAAGCTAAAGGTGTTTATAAAAGAAGTGAAGTAGAATCTAGTAATGAGTTCTTATATGAAATAATGAAGGATTCTAGTAATGATTATGATGAACAAGCTATTATATCTTCAAGATATCACGGTAAAATACCATCTCCAGATGAGGTTATGGATAGTTTAAGTGGTGTTAAGGTATCAACTAATAGTGCTTGTATTATAAAAGAAATATTAAAATATAAAGAAGAAAAACAAAGAAAAGAACAAGAAAAAGAAATGTTCTTTGAAGAGAAAAGTAAGGAATTAAAAAGAACTAAATAGGGCCTTTTTTAGTTCCTTTTTTAATTGAATAGAAATAGAAAAAATAGTATAATGAATACTAGGATAGAGTGGTGGTTAGAAGTGAGCGGATTATGGTTACCTGGGTCTGCATTAATTATTTCTTTATTTTTAGTTATTCTATTTTTTATAAAGAATAGGGACAATAACCCAGAAACTAAAACATACACAGTTCTAATACTTGTTAATTTAGTTTTCTCTCTTTGTGGATTCTTTGGATATTTGATTTCACAATTAGGTTTCAATCTAACTGTTATTCAAATCGTTCAAAAGTTACATTTAACAGCTCTTGTTGTTATAGGTTTATTTTTTACTTTATACTGTGTAATTCTTTTAAAACTAAAAGAAAATCAATATAGCTTTTTAAAATATTTTTTCTTATATTTAACTTTATTTACTATACTACTAGTATGGTTCTTACCAATAAATACAATTTTAGATGGTGAAATACTGGATGTTGATGGTCCAGGATATTTTGCTGCTATTAGTATAGTACTTGCTTATTTTGTTATTGTTTTATGTAGTACAATATACTTTGTATTTAAGAATAAAGAACTAAAGAAAGTAATACCAATGTTTTCGTTATTGTTATTCTTTGTTAGTGGTTTATTACTAAGAAAGTATTATCCAGAAGTTATAACAGAAACTTTCTGTACGACATTTAGTTTATTAGTAATGTATTTCACGATAGAAAATCCAGATATGAAAATGGTTCGTGAATTAGAAATTGCTAAGATTCAAGCTGAGAATGCTAATATGGCTAAATCAGAATTCTTATCAAGTATGAGTCATGAAATAAGAACACCACTTAATGCAATTGTAGGTTTAAGTGAAGATATTCTTAGTCATAAAGATAATTTAGATAAAGTTATTTTAGATGATGCTAATGATATAATGAGTGCATCTAATACTTTACTTGAGATTGTTGGAAATATCTTAGATATTAGTAAAATTGAGTCTTCTAAGTTAGAACTTATTAATAAACCATATGATTTTAAAAATGAAATTGCTAGTGCCGCTAAGATAGCTGGTTTTAGAATTGGTGATAAGGATATTGAATATAATGTTAATATTGCTAGTGATATACCAGATACTTTAATTGGTGATAAAGCTCGTATGAAGGAAATTGTTAATAATTTATTAACGAATGCTATTAAGTATACAGAACATGGTTATATTAATTTAAATGTTAAATGTATTAATAATAATGGAACATGTATGTTAATGATATCTGTTGAAGATTCTGGTCGTGGAATTAAAGCAGAGAACATTAATAAACTATTTAATAAGTTTGAAAGATTAGATGAAGAAAAGAATACAACTGTTGAAGGTACTGGTTTAGGTCTTGCTATTACAAAGAGTTTAGTTGAAATGATGGGTGGTAAGATTAATGTTAATAGTACTTTTGGTAAAGGATCAATCTTTGTTTGTCAAATACCACAAAAGATTGGTGCACCTAGACCTGTAAGTATTAGTAATCCTGAAGCAGAGAAGATTAATACAACATTTGATAATAAACGTATTTTAATTGTTGATGATAATGATTTAAACATTAAAGTAGCAAAGAAAGCTTTAGCTGATTTTAAATTCTCAATCGATACTGCAAGTAATGGTGAGGAATGTATTAGTAAAGTAATTGAATCTAATTATTATGATTTAATCTTAATGGATATTATGATGCCAGTAATGAGTGGTGAAACTGCTTTAAAAGAATTAAAAGGTATCGATGGATTCGTTACTCCAGTTATTGCCTTAACAGCTGATGCTGTTACTGGAGCAGAGGATAAATATCGTGAAGAAGGGTTTGTTGATTATATTTCTAAACCATTCACAAAAGATCAAATTAGAGAAAAATTAGAGAAAGTATTTAGTAAAGCACCAAGTGCAATTAATTGGGATGAAGTACCAGAAGTTGTTATTGGTGGTAAAAATACGCCGGAAATATAAAAAAGATTTGAAAATATAAGATAATATGATACAATATTAAGGAACTTAAAAGGAGGGATAACTATGGCAAAAAATGAAAATAGACCAAATGTCGTTCTAGTTTGTACTGAATGTAAACATGAAAACTATGTTACTGAAAAGAATAAGAAAAATACTACTGAAAAGTTAGAATTAAAAAAATTCTGTAAATGGTGTAATAAAGCAACTCTTCATAAAGAAAAGAAATAATATATAATAGGAGGCAATTTATATGAATGGTATGGTAAATATCAATGATATCAAGAATGGCATGACTATTATATATGATGGAAAACTTTGTATGGTTCAAAGTTTCCAACATGTAAAACCTGGTAAGGGTGCTGCATTTATGAAGGTTAAACTTCGTAATTTAAAAACTGGTTCTATTACAGAAGAAACTATTAATAGTTCTGTTAAAGTAGAAAAAGCACATGTAGATAAAAAAGCCATGGTTTATTTATATAATAGTGGTACTGGATATGTATTCATGGATAATGAAACATATGAACAAACTGAAGTGCCTGAAGAAAAATTAGAAGAAGTTAAGAAATTCTTAAAAGAAAATCTTGAAGTTAATATTCAATTCTATGATGGCGAAATTTTAGGTATCACATTACCTGAAAAAATCGAATATGAAGTTACTGATACTACTGAAGCAGTTAAAGGTAATACTACTAATAATGCTCAAAAAGATGCTACATTAGATAATGGTTTAGTTATTAAAGTTCCATTATTCATAGCACAAGGTGAAAAAGTATTAGTTACTACAGAAGATGGTAAATATTCAAGTAGAGCTTAATTTAAGCTCTTTTTATTTTAGTTTAATTTTGTATTTTACGGAAATAGTATTATTATATTGATATTCATGAAGGGTGATTAGAGTGCTGTATAATAAGTATGGTGAAGAACTAGTCGATACTGGTTTTGGTGAATTTGATAACGGAACATGTGCTAATGTTTATCGTGACCCAAATAATTTATTATTAAAGGTATATAAGTGGGATGTTAATCCTCGTAGTCATTTAACTAAAGGGATGTTTAATATACTTAAAGATGTTAATGACAAATCTTTTGTTAAACTTAGAGATTATTATTTTTATTATTATCCTAATTTTATGTATTCTGATTTAGATGCATATACAATGGATATGGTTCCTTTTGATAGAAGAAATATATTAAATCTTTTATATGCTGATTTGAATTATTTATATGAGTGTAGTTATGAATTAGAAAGATTAGCTGAGAAGTTATCTAAATTAAAAATATGTTTATTTGATACAAATGGATATAATATCATTTTTAATGAACATGGAGCAGTTATTATAGATCCAGATAAATTCTATAGAGTTCCCTTTTTACCATATCGCATGGTCTTAAAACAAAATAAGGAAGCTATTTTAGAATATATAAGATCTTATATATATCGTTGTGCTAGAGAGAGTGGTTATGGATACCAGCTTAAATATGCTATGACTGATCCTCTTTTATATAATAAAGATTTAAAAAGCGAGTTACCGATTTTGTTAAGAGATTTATATCATGGTAGTGATACGATCTATGAGTTTGGTACAAAAAGAGTTAGAAATAGGTTCTAACTTTTTTTATTTGTAATAAAATCTTACTATGCTATAATACATTTAAGGAAGTGATTACTATGGGAACTAAGAAAAAAATCGCTGTACTTATACCTTGCTACAATGAATCAAAAACAATTTCTAAAGTTGTAAAAGATTATAAAAAGGCATTACCTGAAGCTGATATTTATGTCTATGATAATAACTCAACTGATAATACCGATGTAATTGCTAAAAAAGCTGGTGCTATTATTCGTTATGAACAAAGACAAGGTAAAGGTAATGTTGTTCGTACAATGTTTAGGGATATTGATGCAGATTGCTACTTAATGGTTGATGGAGATGATACATATCCATCTGATAATGCAAGAAAGATGTGTGATGAAGTACTAGAAGGTAGAGCTGATATGGTTATTGGTGATAGACTGTCTTCAACATACTTTAAAGAAAATAGAAGACTATTTCATAATAGCGGAAATAGATTCGTAAGATTTTTAATTAACGTTATTTTTAAAGCAAAGATAAGAGATATCATGACAGGTTATCGTGCATTTTCTTATGACTTTGTAAAAGGGTTCCCAGTATTATCTAAAGGTTTTGAAATTGAAACAGAGATGACTATTCATGCTTTAGATAAGAATTTTAAAATTGTAGAAATGCCAGTTGAATATCGTAATAGACCAGGTGGATCTAGATCTAAACTTAATACTTTTAGTGATGGAATTAGAGTTTTAAATACAATTAGAAAACTATTTAGAGAGTATAAACCAATGCGCTATTTTTCAATTATATCTTTTATAATTGGTGTGTTTGGTTTAGTACTTGCATTTCCAGTTGCGATGGAATACTTTAGAACTGGTTTAGTACCAAAATATCCAACACTTATGGTTAGTTGTTTTGCGCTTATTACAGCATTAATGTTATTTAGTATTGGTGTTATTTTAGAAGTAATGGTTAATAAACATCGTCAATTATATGAATTGTATTTGATAAATTTAAAGAAAAAGGAGTCTAAATAATGACTTTTCTTTTTGTTTTGTTATTTATCTTATTAATAAATGGTACTTATGTATATCTATTTAAGAAGAGCTTTGGTAAGACATTACCAATAAGTTTATTTATAAGTACAATTATTATGTATATAACAGGTTTATTATTTAAATCTTTTAAGATAGGTTTATATATTAATCTTTGTCTTTCTTTGTTACCAATATTATTTATTGTAATTAATTTTAAAAATAGTAATAAATTAAAAGAATATAAAGATAATTATTTTAGTAATGCTTTCTATGCTTTTATAATTGTTTTCTTTATGATCTTTATTTTTGATTTTAAACGAAAACTAACAATGTGGGATGAAAGATCACATTGGGGCGTTATGTTAAAAGAAATGTTAAGATTAGATGATTTCTATACAGTTAATAACAGTACTTTATTATTTCATAAAGATTATCCACCAATGATTCAATTATTTGAATTATTATGTTTATTAGTAGCTGGTAAATTTAAAGAAAGTATGGCTATATCTTCAATTCATTTACTAGGTATTTCTTTATTCTTACCAATCATTGATAATCTTAAAACAGATAAAAAGAAAACAATTATTAGTAGTATTATTCTACCTATAATATTATTTTTAAGTATTTTGTTTATAGATAAACATCATGTTATTAATTCAATATATATAGATTATGTAATGAGTTTAGTAATAGGTTATTTATTGTTAGATATATTTAATAATGAAGATTTAAAAAGTATAAAGACAATAGTTTTCTTATCTATTAGTTTATTATTTTTAATACTTATTAAACAAATAGCTATTTGCTTCTATTTAATGATTTTATTCTATTATGTTATTAATCTTATATATAAGAAAGTACATGTTAATATTAAAGATATAATACTATTTATTATTCTATTAATAGTAGTTCCTTTGATCGGTTATAAATCATGGAGTTCTTATATAAGTCATTTTGAGTTAGAGAAACAGTTTGATATAAGTAATATAAGTGTTAGTGAAGTAAGTAGTATATATAAAGAAAAAGATGATAGTGATTATAGATATGTAGCTAGTACTAATTTCTTTAAGAAGTTATATAAAGAGAATATATCTAATTCTTATATACCACTTAATTTTATAGTTTTATTTATCTTATTAATAGTAGTTTTATTTATTATCTATAAGATAGGTGTTATAAAGAAAAAAGAATTATTATTAATCTACTTAACAATGATTCTTGGATGCATTGGTTACATAATAGTTATGAATCTTAGTTATATGTTCTTATTTAGTAAAGAGGAAGCTCTTGAAGTTGCATCATTTGATCGATATATGAGTTCATTTGTTATTATGTATAGCTCATTTATAATTGGTTTAGTATTTAAATATATTATTAATAATAAGAAGAATATAATGTTAATAAGTTTAGTTATTTTAATGATAATTATTCAAAGTCCTAAAATGATTGTTAATTATTTAAGACCAGCATTAAGAAATAATTATGTTTCTAAATATGAAGAAGATGGTAAGTTAATAATAAGCAAGATAGGTGAAGGTGTTAATAAGGTATTTATTGTATCAGAAGATAATGGAGGAGACTTTGCATCTTATCCATATGCAATTAAATATTATGCTAATCCAATAATTGTTAATAGATAT
>CADBLZ010000029.1 GCA_902795675.1 uncultured Erysipelotrichaceae bacterium | reverse complement strand
CATGGTGAAGTTATTAGTTTAAGCTTAGTCCAATAATATGTTATAATTATTTATAATAAAGGGTGATAAGTGTGAAAACAATTGGTATTCTATTTGGTGGAGATGCGATAAATCAAAATAAGAGTATTACAAGAGCTATTAATTTATATGATAATATCAATAAATCTAAATATGAAATAGTTATGATATATGTTGATATATATAATAATCTATATACAGGTGAAGATTTAAAAGATATTAAGTCATATAAAGATGCACAAAATATTACTGGTTTAGAAGAAGTAACTTTTACTAAATGTGATGATAAATATGTTTTACTTAAGAAGAATGGTTTATTTAGACAAAAACCAAGAGAGATTGATTTGATCTTTCCAGTTACTTATGATGACTATAAACTTATTTCTTCATTTGATTATTTAGGAATTCCAATTGTTGGTAATAAAACAGAGGGAGCTCTTTTATCAAATGATAAGATCATTAGAAATGATATCTTAAGAGCTAATAAGATTAATATTCCTTATTATACTTGGTTCTATAGTGAAGAGTATTTAAATAAGAAAGAAAAAATATTAGAAGATATTGAAGGATTTGAATATCCGTTATCTATTCAACCTGCTCATATTAATAATGTTAAAGCTGTTTGTGAAAACTATGATGATGTTTTAGATTCAGTAGATGAGATGGTTAATTTAGATGATAAGATAATTGTTATTAAAGAATTAGATTATAAAGATAAAGTAAGTATTGCAATCTACAAGAATAAGAGTAAGTTAGTATGTTCTAATATTTGTACACTTAAGAATGATAAGTTTGAAGTTGTTGATACTCAATATAAAGATAAGTTAATTAATAATGCTGTAAAAGCTTATGAAGTATTAAACTTAAGAGGTGTAAAGAGATTTGATTATGTTATTAGTGATGATGAATATACACTAATAAATATTAGTAATCTACCAAGTAATTTTGCTTATTCACTATTTGATAATGAAGATTATAGAGGTATGATTGAAAACCTTATAAGTGAAGAATTAGATTAACAATATACAAAGTTGACTAGAAATAGTCAACTTTTTTTATTTGTAAACTGTCAAATTAGACATAAAAAGGTATTTACAAAGTGGCGAAGGTGGGGTATTATTATTGTAGACAGTGGTGCATTGTGGAGGAAAGTGGGGGATTTAATATGTTTATGGGCGAATATCATCATACCATTGATGAAAAAGGACGACTTATAATTCCTGCTAAGTTCAGAAATGAACTTGGTAATCACTTTGTTGTGACACGTGGCCTAGAGAAATGTTTATATGTTTACTCTGAAGCTGATTGGAATAATATAGTTGCCAAATTAAAAACTCTACCTTTTACCAAAAAAGATGCCCGTATTTTTATTAGATCCTTCTTTTCCGGCGCTACTGAATGTGAATTCGATAATCAAGGTCGAATTAACATTACCTCCCCATTGGTTAGTTACGCCGGTATCAATAAGAATGTTGTTGTTATCGGCGCGAATGACCGTATTGAAATCTGGTCTGAAGAGGGATGGAATAATTTCTTCGATGAAAATGAAGATAAGATTTCCGATATTGCAGAGAATCTATTCTTAGGAGAATAATTATGAAACATTATAGTGTTTTATTAAAGGAATCAATTGAGGGGCTAAATATTAAAGCTGATGGTATCTATGTTGATGGAACATTAGGTTATGGTGGTCATTCTAGTGAGATTTTGAAGAAGCTTTCTAAGACTGGTCATTTGTTTTCGTTTGATCAAGATAGGGAAGCAATTGATTATTCCAAGGAGAGATTATCTAAAATAAATAATAATTTTACTATTATCGATAGTAATTTTGTTAATTTAAAAGAAAAACTAAACGAATGTGGAGTTAGTAAAGTAGATGGCATTATATTTGATTTAGGTTTATCAAGTCCACAAATCGATAATGTCGATAGGGGTTTCTCGTATATGAATAGAGACGCTATTCTAGATATGAGAATGGATACTAGAACCAAATTAACAGCCGAAGATATTGTAAATAATTATAGTGAAGATGAACTTAGTGATGTTTTCTTTAGTTATGGAGAAGAAAAAATGAGTAGATCCATTGCTAGAAAGATCTTAGAAGTTAGAAGTAGTAAAAGAATTAAAACTGCTGGTGACTTAGAGGATATAATAGCAAGTGCTACTGGTATGAAATACTTTAATTTAAATCATCCAGACAGACAAATATTCCAAGCTATAAGAATCGAAGTTAATAACGAACTTAATGTACTTAAGAAAGTACTACCTGATGCAATTCAAATGCTAAATAAGGGTGGAAGAATTGTCGTTATTACATTCCATAGTTTAGAGGATAGAATTGTCAAGAAAACATT
>CADBLZ010000028.1 GCA_902795675.1 uncultured Erysipelotrichaceae bacterium | reverse complement strand
ATTAATATTATTATTTATTGTCTGTTCATTCTCTGTAACAAGATATGTTAAAGCCGATTCTGGATGGGATTCTGGTTACGATTCAGGTGGATCTTGGGACTCAGGTGGTTCATGGGATTCTGGTTCATCTTGGGATTATGGTTCATCATATAGCTATGATGGTGGTTCTGGTGGTTCTGGTAGTTTTAGCCCAGTTGGATTATTTTTAACAATCTTTATTATAACAATATATATTTTATTATATTATTCAAATAAAGGAAAAACTTTCTCATCAACAATTACTTCTAATAGAAAATCAACATATTCATTCCTAAGTGATCAAACAATTAAAACAATTGATGCTACACTAAGTGAAGCAATATTAAAAGAAAAATGTTTTGAAATATATAAAAATGTTCAAGAAGCTTGGATGAACTTTAAATATGATGATTTAAAGAAATACTTATCTAACGAACTATATAACACATACATCATGCAATTAGATGCCTTAAAACTTAAACATGGTCAAAATATCATGGAAAATATTACATTAATTGATAGTGGTGTATTAACTATTAATTTAAAAGGTAATAGAGAAGAAGTAAGAATGATGCTTGAAATTGAAATGAAAGATTACGTCATTGATACTAAAACTAATAAAGTAACTCGTGGTGATAAAAGAGTTACTAATCATATCAAATATGAAATAACACTAGAAAGAATAGTTGATAGTAAAGGTGTTAAATTCTGCCCTAACTGTGGTGCTGAACTAAAGAAGGGTGGAACAGAAAGATGCTCTTACTGTGCTTCAATTATTGTTAATAACTCAGAAGAATTTGTTATGACTAAAAAAGAAAACGTTGGTCAATATACTAAACGATAATATGTTATAATACATCTAGTGGTGAAATATGAAATATGTCTTATTAAAACTTATTCATCTATATCAAATAACACCATTAGAGAGTCATTCTCATTGTCGATTCTATCCAACATGCTCTAATTACATGAAAGAAGCAATCGAAAGATATGGTGCCTTAAAAGGATTAAAACTAGGAACAAAAAGATTACTACGTTGTCATCCTTTTGGTAAAAGTGGGTATGATCCAGTACCAGATTTGGAAGTGAAAAAATGAAAGATAAAATACTAAATACAATTCTAACAATCTTATCTTTAATAGCAGTTATCTTATTATTTGTTTTTAAAGATAACATCTTACATGTCTTATATGTAATATGTACCTTATTATTTATCTTTGGTCTTATCTTTGCTATAAAGAAGAATAAATATGGATTAGTAGCTATTGCTATAGGTATAACACTATCTGTTAGTTTATTCTTATATCAATCTAATTACTTAGATAAAACTCATTCCATAACATTCTTTACAGCTCTTCTAATAGGTACTATAACACTTGTATCAGATATCTTCCTTATCGTTGAAGATATGCAAGTAGCTAAAAAGTATAAAGTATTAGTAGAAGCTACATGTATCGATTTAGAAAAAGATCCTAATTCAAAAAGTGATGTTTACTTACCAATCTATGGTTATGAATATAAGAAAAAAGTATATGAAGTAGAATTTGTTGGTTACTTAGAAAAAGACTTTCCTGAAATAGGTTCAACTAGAAACATTCGTATAAATCCTGAAAACCCAACTGAAGCTTACTTCATGCCACATATGCAAACTGTCTTAAAGAATATCTTCTTATCTATCTTCTTAGTAGTTGTATCTATCTTAGTAATCATATCAGCCTTTTAATTATGAAAGAATACTTAGAATACTTAAACGAATTACATAAAATCTACCAAGAAGTACTAGATGGTAAAGAAGTAGAAGAAGATAGAATAAAAGATTTAACATATAAAATATCTAATGTTAATGAACAAGATGAATTAATGCTTGAAATAGCTAATATATTTAGATTAGAAAAGAATCTAATTAATAAAATGAGAAGTCATAACGTTAATAAAGAAAATACTATCGAAGATATTAGAAATGACTTCCAAGAATTAGAAGTATTACATTTTAATATAATTAATGCTTATATCAGAGGAAAGGTCTTAAAGGCCGATTATGACGCATTCTGCAGCTATATTTTAGGTTTTAAAGACAAATTGTATAGTTTTACTCCAGAAGAATCAGAAATTTTAGAAATTGCTAAAATGAAAAGTAAAGTACAGCATTATATTACCGAGGTTGTCGAGGATGAAGACCTTATAAAAACGACCTACGAAAACATTTAAATGGTTATATCGAAAAGTTATATACGAAAAAAATAACTTTTCTTTTTTTTGTGGATATAGTATAATCATGTCATTCCTGTTTAAAAGAAAGTAGTGAATATTTATGAAATCAAAATATTTCATAATCGCGCTATTAGCATTTAGTATTGGTATTATATCTACCAAAGCAATGACAATAGGTGATTGTGACGTATTAGCATCATATAAACAGAATAGTTCATTAGATGATAATACATATATTTGTAAGAATAAAGAGTTTGGTACTCCTTCAGGTTCCATTTACTATAGTGGAAAAGAAGACACAATTAAACTAGATAACTTTAACGCATATTACTTCGCTATCTACAAAAATGTTACATTAGATATCAAGAATATGAACAACATATCTTTATTACATACAGACTTAAATAAGATTAAAGTTACCGGTAGTGGCGAACTAAGATTTAAAGAAAGTTCTTATGTAAAAAAAGTTCTTAATGGTGAAGCAGTTTATTACTATACTTATAAAAATAAAGTGTTAATTGATAGTAATAACAAAGCTTACGAATTAACATTAAAAGAATTTGAAAACAATTACGAACAAATAAAACTAGATAATAAAATAGATCTAGAATTTGATATAACTAATTTTACATATACACAAGTAACAGATTACCAATTACTAACACCAGTTCCAGTAACAACTGAATGGTTAAATAATTATATTATTACTGATTTAGCTAAAAAGATCGAAGATGGAACAGGTCTTATTAAAAAAGAAGAAGAACCTAAAAGAGATGAAAAAACACTTGAAACTGAACAAGTCGTTTTCACTAGTTCTGAAAATCTAAATCAAAACTACAAACTAGAAGTTAATGACATCAAAGAACAAGAAGTAGGTAAACAAGTTGAAAAAGAAATAGTTGAAGCTAAACAAGTTCAACAAACACCAACTGAAAAAGTAACAACTGAAAAACAACTTGTTAGTTTATATGATGTAAATGTTACTAATAATAATAAAAAAGTAAAAATGAAAAATGGTAAATATACCTTAAAACTAAAATTACCAGAAGATGCAGGATCATATGATACATATCAAGTTATTTATGTATCTGATAATGGTGAAGTAAAAGAGTATATTGATGGTTATGTTGAAAATGGTTATGTTGTCTTTGAAACAACACACTTAAGTCAATATGGTATTGTTGGTACTAAATCAACTGTTGAAAAAGTATCACCAACTAAAACAACAAGTGAAAAGACTGGCTTTATTGTAAAACTAACTATTCCAATAAGTTTTATTATCTTTAGTTTAGGTTTACTATTATTTGTTTACAAAAAAGCCGATTTTAAAAAGACAAAACACAAAAAGTAGGTAGCAATACCTCTTTTTTTGTTATTATAAATATAGGTGATAACATGCTAACATATTTAATTATTATAAATATAATAAGTTTCATAATATATGGTTTAGATAAACTATTAGCTATTCTAAAAAAATATCGTATACCTGAAGGTATCTTATTATCTTTAAGTATAATAGGTGGACCTTTAGGTTCATTATTATCTATGTTAATCTTTCATCACAAAACAAAAAAACTATTATTTTATATAATTAATATCATTTCATTAATAGCATGGATTTATTTAACTTACAAATTATGTTAAAATAAGAAAAGAAGGTGCTATATATGGATTTTAAATTTATATGTATTCTATTTATATTATTTTTTGTTTATTCATTTATTGGTTGGTGTATGGAAGTAGTAGTAACTCTATACACTACTAAAAAACTAGTAAATAGAGGTTTCCTAGTTGGACCAATATGTCCAATCTATGGTTTTGGTGGTACTTTAATGGCTTTAACATTATCACGTTATAGTGATGATCCATTTGTTGTTTTTGGTATGGCTATTTTAATATGTACTGTCTTAGAATACTTTACTAGTTACATCATGGAAAAAATGTTTAAAGCTAGATGGTGGGATTACTCAGATCATAAATTTAACCTTAATGGTCGAGTATGTTTAGAAAACATCATTGCCTTTGGTGTTCTAGCTCTAGCAATGATTTATTTCATCTATCCAATCTTAAGTAACTTCTTTGATAGTTTTAATGAAAAACTTATTTATATTATTTCAGCCATCTTATTTGTTGTTGGTTTATCTGATTTAATTCTTTCATATACAACTATTAGTGGATTTAAAAAGATCGTTACATCTAATGTTAAACAAGATAACACTGAAGAAATAACAAAGAGAGTAAGAAAAGCTCTTCAAAGTAAAACCGGCTTTATTGGTCACTTATATAAACGTTTAGTATCTTCTTATGCAACATGGCAAGCTTCTGAATCATTAATAGTATCTATTCCTAAAAGAGTAATAGAAGCAGCAACTAAAGTATCTAATGCTGCTATTGATACTGTTAACAAAACAACTAAAGCTATAAATGAGAATGTTAACAAAACAGGTGAAGCAATCAATAGAAACATCAAAAAAGTAAATAAAGAAATAACAAAATCATTAAATAATAGAAAGAAAAAATAATATGTTTAAAAAGAAAAATGTTTTTGAAAAAATTAATTCATATTTTAAGAAAAAAGGTCATGAACTAATATTATCAATCTTTCTTGATAACTATAACAATAATGAAATATATATAAGATTTGATTATGTACCTAAACTAGATATTTATAAAATATCTTGGGTTGACCTTCATTTCTTTAACGAGAAAGCCATGGCTGAATATATTAATACGCAAATAGTTACCGGTTTCATAGCTGGTAAAATAATTGAAGAGATTAATAAAAACCAATATGACAGTATGACTTTCACTAATAAAGATATCCTAGGTGATAGAGTAGAATTCATTATCTACTCACCAACTGAAAAAGAATATGTCTTTGATCGTGTCTTACCAGAAGAATTAAGTAAACTAAGTAACATATTTATCTTAATCTTCTCATATATGCCACGTTCAATGGATATCATCTTAAGTGAAATCTTTAGTCGTCTAGATGGTTTAGAAGAAGTATATAATCATCTAAAACCAGTTCGTTTTGACTTACTAAAAGATGACCTAAAAAAATACTTTAGAGAGCCAAGCATCTTAAGAGGATTAGAATACTTTAAAACAGGTAACGTAACTTATCTAGAACATATCGATAACAAATACTTTGCTATCGTATCTGGTCGTACTAACTATTTAGTTATCTTAGAAGAACAAGATAATAACTTTGTTCATATGTATTGTACTTGTAATTGTGATCACTTCTGTAAACATGAAGCAGCAGTTATCTTTGCTATTAGAAAGAATATTGAACACAAATTCTTCAAAGTAAAATACCTAGGTGATGATAAAACATTATTTGAAAGAGTAATGGATAATAATTATAGTTTATGTTATGGCTACAAAGATGATAAGATTCTAATTGTTTCACCAGATGGTAAACTAATTGAATATCCAATTAAAAAAGGAAACGAAGTCTTATTTTCTGTCTTAGAAGATGATGACTCATTATCATTAAGTGAATATATTGATAAATTTAAAGAAGAATAAAAAGTAGTTAGGGTATAACTACTTTTTTTGATATAATAAAAGAGGTGATTAACATGTTATTTAGTTACGAATCATTAAAATATAAAATGCAAGAATTAACTAAAAACAAAGTTAAATATTGCTTAGTTGGAACATACCGTGATAACATCATCAAATATTTAATACTAGCACTTATTATTTATGAAATAGGTTGTAACTATATCAAACCTCCAATCGAAATATTTCTTATAGGTTATAGTGTTATAACAGCTATCTACTGTGTATGGGTATCAACTAGAAAAATGTCTCTAGCAATTACTGATAAAGGTTATGTATATCAAAAATTTACTCACTTTGGTTACAAACCAAAAGAAGCATTTGAATTTAAAAAAGAAGATATAACATATATCGATTATCATAAAATATTATTTATTAATTATTTAAGAATTTCTGTCTTCGATAAATATAATCGTTTCCATCAACTAAAACTATATTATGGAAATGGTAAATCATCTGGGGCTTTTAGAAAAATGAAAGATGATATAAAAGTAATAACTAATGAATTTATTGAAATGCAAAAAGTATTAGATCGAGGTGACTTCTAATGTTGGAAATAAAAAACTACTCATATGAATACTTTAAAAACAAAGAAGTAATTCATAACATAGATTTAAAAGTAAAAGAGGGCGACATCTATGCCTTTCTAGGACGTAATGGTGCTGGTAAAAGCACAACTATTAAATCTATTGTTGGTATTAATAACATCAAAGAAGGAGATATTTTATTAAATAAAGTATCCATCAAAAAAGAACCTCTAAAATACAAAATGAAAATATCTTTTGTTCCAGATACACCAATGTTATATGAAAACATTAAAGGTATTGATTATCTAAACTTCATCGCTGATATCTATGAGGTAGGTACAGAAGATAGAGAAGAAAGAATTAAAAAGTATGCTATTCAATTTGAAATATATAAAGCTCTAGATGACCTAATCTCATCTTATAGTCATGGTATGAAACAAAAACTAGTTATTGTTGCTAGTTTAATCCATGACTTTGACTTATATGTTTTAGATGAACCATTTGTTGGTTTAGATCCAGAAGCAACATATAACTTAAAACAAATAATTAAAGACTTATCTAAAGAAGGTAAAATAATCTTCTTCTCAACTCATGTTCTTGATGTTGCTGAATCTTTATGTAACAAAGTAGCAATCATTGATAATGGTAAAATAATAATAGACGATGACATGGATAAAGTTATCAAAAAGAAATCTCTAGAAGACTTCTTTATGGACCTATTAAAAGATGAATAATCTTATCAAAATACTTTTACTAAGATTACAAAATGAATCACATATAACTGAATTCATGGTTAGTAAAGATGAAAGAAGAAAAGAGAGTAAATCATTTATTATCTTATCTACTATAATCATCTTTTCTCTTATATATTTAAAAGTAATTGATGCTTTAAATCTAAGTACTGATAATATCTTTAAAGTTAGTTACATCATTTGTTTTATTATCATGCTTATATATTCATTTATTACATCATTTGATATCATATATAAAGAGAGTGCAAATAACTTATTATTAACATTACCATTAAATAAAAAACATATTATCTTAAGTTCATTGTTCATCGTTTACTTAAAGAATTTAATCATATCTTTAATTATCATGTTATCAATTCTATTTAAGACTAATATTGAACTTACTGATACATTCTTAATAATATATTTCTTAGAAATAATCTTCTTACCAATCGTACCTATAATTATTTCTAATATCATAATATATTTAAAAGAATCATATAAGATTAACAAAAATAAACTAATCTTCTTATTAATACCTCTTATAGCACTTATAAGTTATATCTTAATAAAAAGACCAACTATCATATCACTTATCTTTGTAAGATCTATTAATATAAATATAATCTACTTCATAATAAGTATTCTATTACCAATAGTATTAACTAGAATATATCTTTTAACATGTACTAAAAACTATGAATTAATAATCGAAATAACTCGTGGTGTAAAAAGAAATAATAACTTTGAATATCAAAATAGTATCAAATTACCACGTTTATTATCACTTGTTAAAAAAGACTTAAAACTAATTAAAGAAACATATATTGAATATAATGTCTTATTACTAATAACTAGTATTACATACTTATTAGTTACTTTATTAACTAATATCAAAGAAGTAGAAAGTAATGAGTTATTTAATCTATTCTTACCGTTATTACTAGCACTAGTAACATCATTATTTGTAACAACAGATAAAGAAACAAAACAAGAACATAATAACAAATACTTATTAAGAACTTTACCAATATCTTATAACCAAATGATCTTATCAAAATGGTTAACTAATATTGTCATAGTATTACCATATATTATTATTAATGGTTTAATAACGGTCTTCACTTTTAAACTTAATATAACATTAAGAATAATGTCTTTCTTATTACCATTATTACTATTAATGTTAAATAGTTTATTTACTTTAATAGTTAATACTATCTATTTAAATGAAATAGAGAATAATATCATTATTCCATTAATACCTAAAGTATTAGCTATCTTAACAATTGCCTTACCATTCTTTATTCCATATTACTTAGATTACAAAATGGAATTATATACTTATACAAGTGTTATAGGAGCCTTAGTTCTAATTAATTACTTATACCTCATAATTAAAAGAAAACAAATAGAAGATAAATTATTTAAATAAATATCTTAATATGTTATAATCTTAATTAGAATAAGGGTGTTTGTGATGCAAAACAAGTATGATGCAATAATTGTTGGTGCTGGTTTAGGTGGCTTACTAACTGGTGCACTATTATCTAAAGAAAACAAAAAAGTATTAATTGTTGATAGTCATAATGATGTTGGTGGCACATCTATCGATACAAGACTAGGACGTTTTAACTTCAATACAAACTTAGATGCTTTATTTCTAAGTAATCCTGAAAATGAAGTTACTTTAAAAAACATCTTAAAACTACTAGGTCTTGAAATTGAATTTAAAAAAATACCAAAAGCATTTAGAGTTATAACTATTGATGAAAATAATGAAGGCTTACATGTTAAAGTTGAACTACCTTTTGGTGTAGCTGACTTTATAAATAAAATGGAAGAGTATGTTCCTGGTAGTCAAAAATCAATGATTGCCTTCTTTAATATTGCTAAAGAATGTAAGGAAGCTCTAACATATATTGCTAATACTAATGAAGTTAATTATGAATTCCTAGAAAACTCATATCCAAACTTTGTCAGAATATCTAATCACTCATTAAGTAAAGTGTTAGATGAACTAAGAGTACCTTTAAAATGCCAAGAAATCTTAAATACTTATTGGACATTACTTGGATCACCAGAAACACAAATTGGTTTTGTTCATTATGCAACTTTCTTGTTTGATGCTATTAATTATGAATTAGAAGTTCCAGAAGAATCATTATATGATTTAAGTTTAAAACTTACTAATTATATTTTAAAACATAAAGGTGTCATAAAACTAAATAGCAAAGTTAAAAAGATCATAACTGAAAACGGTAAAGCAGTTCGTATAAAACTATCTAATGGTGCTGAATATGGTGGTAAAAAGATTATTACTAATCTAAGTCCAGTAGCAACATATAAACTAGTTGATGAACTACCTAAGAAAGCTGTTAGATATATAAATAATCATGAAACAGGTGCTAAACTATTTACTATTTATTTAGGTTTAAATAGAAGTATAGAAGAAATAGGTTTAGATTCATATTTCTATTTCTTATATCATACATTAGATAGTGAAAATGAATTTGTTGAAATGCAATCATTATCTAATAACGATATGATTTGTTATACACCAAGTGTTATAAATCCTGATGTATCTCCTAAAGGAACATCAATATTTGTTATAAATAGTATTTCTTATACTAATGAAATAATAAATCCAGGGGACTACATAACTGCTGTTGATAAAATAACTAATAACTTATTAAATACATTTACTAATACAACCGGTATTAACTTAAAAGAATATATTGAAGAAATAAAAGTAATCACACCAGTTGATTACGCATTAGAAGGAACTGTTAATGGTTCATACTATGGTGAAAGATTATCAGACTTAGATAACTTATTACCACGTTTATTAAATAAAGATCATGAAGATTACATTGAAAACTTATATTCCGTAAATGGTTTCTTAGGAGACTTATATGAATTTGATAATACATACTATAAAGCTAAAGTAATAGCTGATAAAGTATTAAGAGAGGATAGTGAATAATATGGCTAAAGAAATAGAAGAACTATCTAATCTAAATAAAGATTCAATTAAGAATCTTCGTATGCAAAGAGAAGAATATCTAAGTCAAGATAAAGAAGAAAAAGAGGAACTAATAAAGAATCTTGCTAAACAAGTAATTCCTAATCAAATAATCTTAATAATTAAGAATATTAGAGAAGTGGCTCCTAATCTAAAAATCTTTACCTTAGAAAGTCGTAACCAATCATCTCTAGCACCATTTAGAGGTGGTTCATACTTAACTATTACAGTTAAAATAGAGAATGGTTACTACACAAGAAACTTCTTCTTATATAGTACATCTAAAGATGCTAATAAAGGTGTCTATGAAATAGGTGTCTTTGATAATCCTGAAGATAAAATGTCTCATTACATCTTTGATGAAATGAAGATAGGAGATATTTTCATATCTAGTCATCCAATTAACCACTTTGGTTATAACATGGTAAGAGATGAAAATAATGTCTTATTAATTGCTGATAATAATGGTATCTTACCTGCTATCTCTATGGCTAAAGCTATCGATGATGGTATCGATACATATGATTTAACAATCTTCTATCTAGCACATAAATATGATGAAATACTATTAGAGCGAGAACTAAATGATCTAACAACAAATGAACATATCAATGTTAACTATATCTTATCTGCTGAACAAAAACCAGGTTACCTAAATGGTTTCATTGATACAAACTACTTACGTAGTTTCATGTCTCGTCCATCATCAATCTTTATAGCTGCTGAAGAAAAACAATTAAAGTATTTTAATAATGTTTTAGAAGAATTAAAGTTACCTCGTAAATATATTAGATACATGCCTGTCTTACCAGAATATCAAAGTGCACAAGACTTAAAGTTCGTCATGACAGTTGTTATCAATAACGAAAAATTTACAGCTGACTGTTACTCTAACAAAACAATTGTTACATCTCTTGAAGAAGCTGGTATTTATATTCCATCTTCATGTCATGATGGTACATGTGGTTTATGTAAGACAGAACTATTAAAAGGTGAAGTAAAAATAATCAAAGATCACCGTACTAAAGCACAAAAAGAATACAACATAATTCATCCATGTATCACATATCCAATGAGTGATATAACGATAATAATAAGATAACGACAACGTTATCTTTTTTATGTTATAATATAAATAAGGAGGATTTCTATGGATTTAATAACAGTAAAACAAAACATGACTAGAAAAAACTTAAACTTAAGCCCATATGCATGTCCTGATGATCAAGCTTTTAGATTAAAAAAAGAAGAGGATGATAACGATTTTAGAACACCATTCTATCGAGATATTGACCGTGTAATATATACCTTATCTTATATGCGTTATATGGATAAAACACAGGTATTCAGTTTTAATGAAAACGATAATATCTCTAAACGAATGACTCATGTTCAAATGGTTAGTAAAATAGGACGTACTATTGGTAGAGCACTTTGCTTAAACGAAGATTTAATAGAAGCTGCCGCTCTTGGTCATGACTTAGGTCACGTTCCTTTTGGTCACTTAGGAGAAAAAATTCTTAATGACTTATCACTTGAATATGGTGAAGGATATTTTAATCATAACGTTCAAAGTGTTCGTATCTTAACTAATCTAGAAAATGGTGGTAAAGGTGCTAACATAACTCTTCAAGTTCTTGATGCCATCATGTGTCATAACGGCGAACTAGAACTTAAAGAATATCGTCCTAAAGAAAAAACAAAATTTGATTTTATAAAAGAATACAAAAAAACTTATATTGATAAAAGTGCTGTTACTAAACTAGTTCCTATGACATTAGAAGGATGTGTTGTAAGAGTATCAGATATCAT
>CADBLZ010000027.1 GCA_902795675.1 uncultured Erysipelotrichaceae bacterium | reverse complement strand
ATAATGAAGTCGTAGTCGTTTTCCATACATTCTATAACTGTTTTAGATACAGTTAAGGAATTAAGTTCTGGTTTAACATCGAATGTTACTAGTTTAGGAGTTTCTATTTGAAAGACATCATTATTCTCTAAACTTAGATATTTTTCACCGTCTAAGAAATAAGTTATGTTATTCATTCTAATAGATTCAGCTATTCTAGCTTGTGTTAAACCTAGTTCACTTATATATTCACCTAGAGTATGATTGATCTTTATATCATTTAAGAAGTAATTACTATTTAGTTCTTCATCTATTTCATATAATGAATATACTTTAGGAGAAATGTTATATGTATCAAATTCTAAGAAGTCTGGATTTACGATTGAGTTAAATAGTTCTATTTGGTTAAACTTACTAAAGTTTAAGAATAAAACAACATCGTTAGCTGTTATTGGTTCTAGATATTCTGTCTTTAGAGGAGGCATGTATTCATCTGATAGCTTTTTATTATAGATGATATTTATAGCTTTCTCTAAATCATCAATTTTAACGCCCATTTCGTCAAATAGTAAGTCATAGTATACTTTTACACGGTCATAAGCTTTTGTTTCGTTAAGGGCATAATAACTACCACATATTGATGCTATATGAGTATGGTTATCTAAATATGGTTCTATTTCTTTTATATATTTAGGTAATGAGTATTTACCTGAATCTTTACCATCTGAGATAACATGAATACATATATTATTATCAACATTGTGTTTAGTAAGTATATCTAACATTTTTTTAAGATGATTAATATGACTAGATACACCACCATCTGATAATAAGAAGATAATATGCAATGTCTTATGAGAGTTTTTTAAGTAATTTAACATCTCTTTAAATTTAGGACTATTCTTTAATTCTTCTTTTTCTAAACATCTAGTAGCTTCACTAAGTCTATTTTTTATTTCACGACCAGCACCGATTATTTTATGACCTAGCGTACTATCTAGAGCTTGGAACTTAGGTAAGCCAACAGCTTCGCCACTAGTTTTTAATAAACAATGCGGATATTTATTCCATATATTTATAAAGTTTTCCATTCCGGCATTTTTAACAGCATTTCCATAAGAATCTTCGCGCATACCGAAACCATCTAATATGATTGTTAATATTTTCTTCATGTTTATCATCCTATACTAGAATTATAAGAAAATAAAAATAAAATTACAAGTTATATGTAATCTTATTTTTTCTTTTCATAAAATACTAAACTATCAATTGCAGCTGCCGGTGTTAAGTCATATATATTTTTGGTATTGAATATTTCATAGAACAGTTCTACATCAATATTGGCTGTACGACGATTGTTTAGAACAACACGCATATTCTTATCAATAGAATCATTTTTGATGTTGTTTCTTATTAATGAATATAGATGTTTCTTTTTGTTTCTTAATCTTGATGGTGATTCAATACCTTTTATGACTGATTCGATAAGTTCATTGAAACCAATGTATTTAGGTAACAAACCTACTCTCATTAACGTATTACATAGTTCTTGTTTATAAGTGTTATATAAGTTAATGTATCTACTCATTTCTTTCTTTACTATTCTTTTAGAAAGATTGGGTGTTAGTAATACATCTTTTCTTTCACAGCTATCTTTTATACTACGCAAGATAATTACCCCCTTCTAGCTATCTTGGCATTATAATTCTTCAACAGTTTCTATATTATCAATTGCAGGTAAGTGGCCATTATTAATAATATATTCTAAAGTAGCTCCACCACCGGTAGATAAGTATGTAAATTTCTCTCCTAGGTTAAACTTTTTAATAGCACTTACGCCATCGCCACCACCAGCTACTTTTTTACATTTTGCATTAGCGATATTTGTTAGGAGTTCTCTTGTACCAGTTGCATATTCATTTTCTTCATATTTACCGGCTGTTCCGTTAACAAATACAGTTTGTGATTCATTTATTATCTTGGTGAATTCATTAACAGTATTCATGCCAATGTCACCAATAATATCATCATTAGTTATTTCTGTATAATTTATGTGTTTAATATAAGATGCTTCATATGATCTACCAACAATTACGTCAGTTGGTAAAACGATTTTGTTTTTGTTTTGAACAAGAATCGTTTTTAAACGAGCAATTATTTCTGGATCTTTTGTGCATAATGAACTGCCTACATTAAAACCTAATGTATATAGTAATGAGTTAGCTATACCACCAGTTACTAGTAAGTGGTCACATTTAGGAAGTAGAGCTTCAATAAGAGAAACTTTATCTTCTACTTTGGCACCACCCATTACGATAGTAAATGGATGTTCTCCTTGTAAGACATATTTATCTAACATCTCTATTTCTTGTTGTACTAGGAATCCTATACAGTTAGGTAAGTATTCAGCTACGCCATATGTAGATGCATGTTTTCTATGTGCAGAACCAAAAGCATCTAGACAGAAGACATCAGCTAAACCTGCCCAATACATTGATAGTTGTGGATCACATTCACTTTCTAGTTTGTTAGGTATATCTTCAAAACGAGTGTTCTCTAATAAGATTACATCACCAGGTTGCATACTATCTATTTTAGCTTCTAGATATAATGAACGTGGTTGTTTAGAGAAGATTACTGGTTTATTAAGTAGTTCTTGTAATCTATCAGCTACTGGAGCTAAAGTATTAGTTTCTTTATCAGCTTCTGTTTTTACTTTACCAAAGTGACTTAAGATTATTACTTTAGATCCTTTTTTGATTAAGTATTCAATTGTTTGAAGAGATGCAATTATTTTGCTATCATCCAAAATTTTTCCTTCTTTAACAGGAACGTTAAAGTCACATCTTAGTAACACTCTTTTATTAGTTACATCCATATCTTGTATTCTTTTTATCATTTTTATCACCTATTATTCTCATTATAATATATATATTTGTTTTATTCTACATATAAAAAAGTGTCACTAGACACTTTTCTTTTCCATTAGTTTTTTGGCAGTTCTCATCATTTGAGCAGTATAACCCATTTCATTGTCATACCATGCGATTACTTTTACTAGTTGTTTACCTTCTGTAGTTTCTAGAACATTAGTAGATAAACCATCAACTGTAGCACCTACTTTTTTACCAATGATATCACTTGATACAATTGGATCCATTGTGAATTTAATTGTTTCATTTTGGTTGTTTTCAAATAATGTATTAATTTCTTCAATAGAAGTACCACGTTTTAATTCTAGAGTTACATCTACGATTGAGCCATCTGATACTGGTACTCTTAATGAGTTACCATCCATTTTACCAAGTAATGATGGAATTACTTTACCGATAGCTGATGCAGCACCAGTAGTTGTTGGAACAATATTTTGAGCACAAGCTCTTCCTCTTCTACTTAGGATACCTTTTTTATGAGGTACATCTAATGTAGCTTGGTCATTTGTATAAGCATGAACAGTTGTCATGTAACCAGCACTAATACCAATATTATCTTCAATTATTTTTAATACTGGAGCTAGACAGTTAGTTGTACATGAAGCAGCACTTATTACTTGTTCTGTTCCATCTAATGTATCATCATTAACGTTATAAACGATTGTTTTCATATCACCTTTACCAGGTGCACTGATGATTACTTTTTTAGCACCAGCTTGGATATGTTTCATAGCGTCATCTAGTTTAGTAAATGCACCTGTACATTCTAGAACTACATCTACCTCTAATTGACCCCATGGTAAGTTAGTTGGATCTTTTTCACTAAATACTTTTATCCTTTTACGATCATTAATCACTATTTCATCGCCTTCAAATTTAATCATGTCTTCATGGAATGAACGATGATTAGTATCATATTTTAATAAGTAAGCTAATTGTTCTGCATCAGTTAAATCATTAATAGCTACGACATCAAAGTCAGTACCTGTAATCATTTCTCTGAATGCTAATCTTCCTATACGGCCAAAACCGTTGATTGCAACTTTTATCATATTATTACCTCTTTCTTCTATTTATAGTTAGTAAATTCACTTTTACCAATAAATTCTCTTAGTATTGAGTCACCTGGAACATAGTCAGATGGGATTGGGAAGAATCCTCTTAAAGCATTGATAATTCTTCTAGCTTCATTATATGCTGGAGATTCTGGTTTAACAGAATATAATAATGGTTCAGCGAATACTTTTAGAACACCTATTTCATATATTAGTGATGTGTTTACTACACGATCAATATTATTAATGAATGGGAAGATGTATTTTGTTTCACCACTTCTTACTGAACCCCAATATTCGATTGTTTGACCAACGTCAGATGCTCTATCTCTATTATCTCTAACCATTCTTCTTATTAATCTTAAATCAGTAGTTGATATATAGTTATGACGATCAATATTTAAAGGAATAAATGGACTTAGGTATACTTTGTATTTTAATGACGCTTCTAATGTAGGAGTCATATCATCATTGATAGCATGTAAGCCTTCAATTAAGATGATTGCATCTTCACTTAGTTTTACTGGTTCATCTTTATATTCTTTTTCACCAGTTACAAAGTTATATGTTGGTAATTCAGTTTTTTTACCACTCGCTAAATCTTTTAATGTTTTATTTAATAGCTTTAGATCAAGAGCTTCTAAGCATTCGAAGTCGTATGTTCCATCTTCTTTTTTAGGAGTATCTACTTTATCTTTGAAGAAGTTATCAACAGATAATACTAAAGTTTCATAACCTCTACTACGTAATTGTAATGATATCTTTTTAGTAGTTGTAGTTTTACCACTAGATGATGGTCCTGCTATTAAGATATATCTTGATCCTTTTTTAATAACATCATCAACTAATTCATTTAGTTCATTATTGAAATGTGTTTCAGTTATTTTAATTAGGTTTTCTATTTTACTTTCTGATACTATTTCATTTAATCTATCTAAGTATGGTATTCCCATCTTATCAATCCATTTTTGACCATCTTCAAAACATTTAATAACATTTTGATAATGAATGTATTCTGGTATTTTATATTTTGAGTTAGGATTTGGGAATAGTAATACTAATTTATTATTACTTAAGAATACTAATTCATATTTATTTAAGTATCCTGTTGAGTAAGGCATTTCTGAATAGAAGTAATTTAAGTAATTTCTTAAACGATAAACTGTTACGATTTCATTTGTTACATTATGGATGTTTGCAGCTTTTTCATCAGCACCTACTTTTTTGTAGTATTGCATTGCTTCTTTTTTATCTACATTCAGTAATGTTATTCTTTCATCGTTATTAATGATATTATTCATTTCTGTTTTTAGTTTTGTAGCATCACTTATGGTAAAGCTCTTTGGTGATTCAATTGTCATATGCATACCATTTGCAATTGAGTGATCAAAGATAACTTCGTATTTGTCACCAAAAGTTTCTTTTAGTGCTACTTCTAAAACAAATTGAAGACCATATTTGTTTATCTTGTAACCATTAATACTATTACAATCAATAAAATTGATATTACATGATTTATTTATTTTTGTTACAAAGTTAACTGTTTCATTATTAAGTTCTGCACCAATTATTTTTGTTTTCATTTTAGGTTGATACAATTTACTTAGTTCATAAACAGTGGTTCCTTTTTCGATTTCGATAGTTGTACCATCATTAAATGTAACGTTACATCTTGTTGTTCTCGACATAGCCATACTCCTTTTATTATATATAAATTATACTATCTATTTTAGTTAATATCAAAGGGTTTTGATAAATTATACATTTCTTGATTTGTTTGATATAATTTAGATAGTAATTAAGGGGTTTATATGAAGAAAAAAGTCTTTTTAACAGTTCTTTCTTTAATCATATTGTTAATATCATTAGGTTATGTATTAGCAAATTTTTTTGTGCCTCCATATATTATTAAAGTAGAAAAACAAGAAAGTATTAGATATAACGATCAAGTTATTATTAATGTATCAGTAGGTACATATAAGTGGAAAATGAATAAGGACTTATGGTGTATCTTAGTAGAAGATGATACTAAACCTAGTAAGACAGATAGTGGTTGGGTAAAAGCAAGTAATGATTATTGTTCATTCACTGTACCTGAAGGTGACTATACTGCTTATGTTAAGGATTCATATGGTAATATTGGTGATATTAATAGTGCAATCGTTAAGATAAATAAAGTATTAGATATTAAAACTAATAAAGATATTTTATATATGTATATTGGTCGAGAAGAAACAATTAGTTATGACATTGTTAAATTGGGCAATATTGATGAAAAAGTTAATTTTAAGAGTGATAACGAGAATATTGCTAAAGTAGATGAGAATGGTAAAGTAACTGGCGTTAATATCGGTGAAACATTTATTACTTTAAGTATAGGTGATACTAAGAAGAATGTTGAAGTTGTAGTTAGTAGTTTTATTACAAGACCTGTTATTAACACTAGTAAGCCATATATAAGTTGTGGTCAATTTAATAAGGAAGATAATGATTTATTAGATGCTATCTTAGCAGATAGAGTTAGAGATGCCGGTGAAGGAACAAGAGCTGGTGTTGTTGAAGCTGCTCGTTTCTTAGCTTTAGAATTTGCATTTAGAGTTCACTACTTCTATGAGAATGGTCGACTTCAAAATCATGGTGACGAGTTACACGTTGATGGTGAAGGAAGATATTATCATAAAGGTTTATATTTAGATAAATCAAGATACAGTTTATTAGAGTCTAGATTCGTTGGTCCAGCAACATGGGGTTGTGACTTACAAAACTATACTAACTGGGGACCTTGGGTTCGTGGTGGTATGTATCCAAATGGATTTGATTGTTCCGGTTTTGTTACATGGGCATTATTAAATGGCGGCGTAGATATTGGTGATATAGGTGCCGGTCCATCTAACTGGCATGATTTAGATGAAGCTGGTGAAAAAGTATATATTACTGACGAGTTAATGGCTAGTGGTCGTGTTAAAGTTGGTGACTTAATTGGTTTACCTGGACACGCTGCTATCTTAGCTGGTTGGGATGATGAAAATTATTATATTGCTGAAAGTTTAAATACTACCAAAGGTGTTGTTATGACAGTTGTTAATAAATCTAAACTTGTTCACAACAGTATTTATACTTATATAATACTAATGGATAATGTTTATAGTGGAGACGGTAATTTAACTAATATGTGGTAATAAAAAATAAGGACTACTTTGAGTCCTTATTTTTATTTCTTTCAACCATCTTTTTTACTTTGATAAAGTAATGATTAACACCTGACTTACCAATCTTATGACCAGTTTCAGATGATATTATTTCAGCTAGTTCAGCAAGAGAT
Source organism: uncultured Erysipelotrichaceae bacterium (assembly GCA_902795675.1). GTDB lineage: Bacteria > Bacillota_I > Bacilli_A > RF39 > UBA660 > Coprovivens. The sequence goes on along the minus strand of CADBLZ010000027.1, from coordinate 4,392 downwards.
GTTTCAGGATACATTTCACGATATCTAACTGCTTCTCTTACACTTTCATCAAGTAATGGTAATAGATCATTATCTTTTAGATATTGAATATCTTCTAATTGTTTCATACCTGATTTTAAGATTTTTTCTTGGTTAGCTATTTCACAATTATTTAATCTATTAACCATGTTTTTATGATCTCTATATATTCTTATATCTTCAAATTCAAAGAATGATGATGATGCATCAAACATACGAAGAACATCACTTATCATTTCTGAACTTTTAACATATATCATATAATGAGTTTTTCTTTTTAGAATTTTGGATTCTATTTGGAATTCTTTAAGCAGTGATTTTACTACTTCTGCTTCTTTTTGTGTTGGAGCATTGAATTCTAGATGATATCCAGATGTTGCTGGATTATTAATTGTACCAGAAGCTAGGAAAGCTCCTCTTAAGTAAGATATTTTATCTTCTCTGGTTTCTAAGAAGTATTCTTCTGGTAATGTCTTACGACCGTGTTTATATAGATTTAGAGTTTCTAATACTTCTTCAACTTTTTCTTCTACTTCTAAGATGTATATTCTCTTTACTCTAAATCTTTTTTGTATACGAATTATTATTTTGATATTAATACCAAAGTTGTTTTTGATATCTTTATAGATACGTCTTGCAACAGAGGCATTTTCTAGTGTTAGTGATATTTTATTTTTAGTTATGTTAGCGGAATATCTTAAGAATGAAGATAACTCAACTAGTGAAGCGATTTTATCGACTTCATTCTTTGTTATTTCTTCTTTTACTTTTGTTGTGAACGTCATAATTATTCCCTATCCATTAAATATGAGAAGATTAAGTATGATGTTTTTAATGAGTTATGTCTTATATATCCACTTTCTACTTTTAATAATTTATCACTAATAACTTCAATATTCATTTTATCTAATTCTTTTTGATCAATAGACACTAATTCTTTATGTTCTTTTTTAGCTAGTGATGCAATAGTTTTAGGCATTTCACTATTATTAGCTATAACAACATCAATAGTACCTTTTCCTAGATGATTTTCTAAATATTTAATATGATCGCTTACTTTAAACTTATCTGTTTCGCCCGGTTGAGTAATCATATTACATATGTACATCTTTTTAGCAGCTGATTTATTAATAGCTTCACATACTTCGGGAATTATTAAGTTTGGCATTATACTTGTTAGTAATGAACCTGAACTGAAGATGATTAAATCAGCTTTTTTGATTTCATCTAGTACTTTTGGATTAGGTTTAACTTTATCAGAGTATTTTAGATCAACTATCTTACTCTTTGATTCAGTTATTTGTTCTTCACCAATAACTTCTTTACCGCTTTTAGTAATACCTACTAAATCAACGTTATCTTCTGTTACTGGTAAGACTTTACCTTTAACATCTAATAATGAACAAAGAACTGGTAATGAGTGATTGAAATCACCTTTCATTTCTAGTAATGCTGTCATTATTAAATTCTTTATGGAGTGGTTACTTAAACTACTGTTTTCATCGAAACGATAATTGAATAATTTGATTACATCATTTGTTTCGGTAGACATAGCTACTAATACTTTAGTTATGTCACCAACTGCAGGAATGGAAAACTCTTCTCTTAGTTTACCTGTACTTCTTCCGTTATCGGAAACAGATACCACAGCAGTTATATCAACTGGAAATTCTTTTAAACCTTTTAGTAGTTGGGATAATCCTGTTCCACCACCAAATATTAGGACTTTCTTCATGTAATCACTTCATTTCGTAATTATAATAACATATTAGTTTAAATAAAAAAAGAAGCTAAGCTTCTTTTTATAGTCCTGTCCATCTATAACCGTAGACATTTTTAATACCAGTGATTGATTGTACACCAGTAGCAGCAATTTGTCTCTTCCATGTAGACCAACTTGAATATCCGTAAGCACCAGAACCTAAATAATAACCATATGCTATAGCATAGTGTAAGTGGGCACCAGCACTACATTTATCATACCAATATGTAGATGGGTCGCCACCAACTGTACCTATTTGAGTACCTTTTGTTACGAATTGACCTTTTTGAACATTCATTGATCTTAAGTGACCAAATTCAGCAGAGTAAGCTACACCATTAACATTGAAATGCATGTAGATGATGTTACCACCACAGCTACTATGATATACAGTAGCAATTACTGTTCCATTTGCTGGAGCATATACAGGTGTTCCTGGTGTATTACCACCAATATCGATACCTGTATGACCAGAATATCCGTTATATGAGAATGCTTGTGTTACAACACCTTTATATAATGGTTTTGAAAAATATGATGAATTAGGATGTTTACTATAGTAACAAATATCAATTGAGTCGTTATCTTTACAACCTGCTTCTTCATAGATTTTAACTGATTCTTGTAATGCTTTTAATTTTTCTTGAATGTTAATACCTATTTCAGCTTTTGAATTGATATAAGCTTGTAAGTCTTGAACATCTTTTTCATATTTTGTAATATTGTCATTTAACATTGCGTTTTCATTTGTTAATGTTACTTGTAGGTCTTGATTTTCTTTTACTAAATCATTTAAGTCATTTAATTCTTGTTGTGTATAATCTGCTATTTCTTGAACAATAGCTTGTCTTTCCATTAAGTCACTAATTGATTCTGAATTAAAAACATATTCAATGAATGTAGCATCACTATTACTATCAGTATATTGAAGTGATTGTAATACGTGTCCTAATTCAGCAGTTTTAATTTTAATCTTTTCTTGTGACTCAGTTACTTTTACTTTTGCTTCTTCTACTTTAGTTTCATTTTGAGCAATGTCAGCGTTAGCTTTTGTTATGGCATTTCTTTTAGCATCGATGTTCGCTTTAGCTTCTGTCGTAAGTTGTCTAACTTCTTCTTGTTGAGCTTTATAGTTTTGAACTTCTCTTTTATAATCACCTAATGTTTTGCCAGCAGCTAATACTGGGTGGATACTAAATATAAATGAAAATATAATAGAAGTAAGTAATAATTTCTTTATTTTCATTATATCTTTAAGTATCTCCTTACTGTACGCCAACTACCAAGCATACCAACTAATCCACCAATAATTAGTAATATCAATGATACTTGGATAGTAAATGGAACTGGTTTAATCATTTTAATAAAGTTAGTAAATAAGTATCCATTTAGTTTATCGTAACATAGGATATATCCCCAAATAGTTGCTACTATCGGAACAATAGAACCAATTAAACCTAAGAATAAACCTTCGATAATAAATGGTAATTTAATAACAAAGTTACTAGTACCAACTAAACGCATGATTTCAATTTCGTTACGACGAGCGAAGATTGTTAATTTGATAGTGTTACAAATTAAGAAGATTGTAACTACTATTAAACCAATAATGATTATTAATGTAATCTTTTCAACAACATCAAATACAGGGATCATTTTTTCTACTACTGATTCACTATATTGAACATTACTTACATTATCGATTTGTCTTAATGTGTCAGCTGTTTTACTTATATCTCTTATTTCTTTAACTGTAATTATGAATTCTGGTTCTAGAGGATTTGTTTCTTCTGTCCAGTTATTCATAATGTTGTATAAAGGACTATCTTTAGAAGTCTTTTTAATCATTTCTTCTTTGATTGTTTCTTTATCCTTGAATAGTAATTCATCTGATTTAACATTTTCTATTTCTAGTATTTTACTTTTTACTGAAGTGATATCATCTTTAGTTGCATCTTTATCAACATAAAGAATGATTGTCATTGTTTCTTCTAAGTCTTTAGTAAAGTTATTAATGTTTGCTGATACCATCATTGATAAAGAAACAATTGTTAATGTGATTGTTGTACATATAATAGATGCAGCACTTAATGATAAGTTACGGAAGATACTCTTGAATGCATTTCTTATATTACGTCCAAATATTCTAATTGCTTTCATCGGCAGTATAACTTCCTTTCATTGTATCATTTACTAAAACACCATTTTCTAAAGTTATTACTCTCTTCTTTAGTGAGTTAACTATTTCCTTATCATGTGTAACCATGATAACTGTAGTTCCTAGTTCTTGGTTGATATGATTAATAACTTTAACTATTTCTTTTGATGTCTTAGGGTCTAAGTTTCCTGTAGGTTCGTCACAAATTAATACTTTTGGATCATTTGCTATAGCACGTGCTATACAAACTCTTTGTTGTTCACCACCAGATAATTGATCAGGAAAGCTTTTTACTTTATCTTTTAGATTAACTAATTCGATTGCTTTCATTACTTTATCTCTGATTTCAGTTTTCTTAAGTCCTAGATTTTCTAAACCAAAAGAAACATTTTCATAAACTGTTAGTTTTGGTAATAGTTTGAAGTCTTGGAATACTATTCCTAGTTTTCTTCTT
>CADBLZ010000026.1 GCA_902795675.1 uncultured Erysipelotrichaceae bacterium | reverse complement strand
TTAACATAATCAGTTAACTTATCTAAATCTTTTCTAGAATACTTATCAGCAGCATTCTTAACAACGATTGCATTAACAATACCTTTATTATCTAAAACACTTCTAAATACTTGGAATTCAGTATCTTTTAAGATATCACTAATATCTTCAATTTTCATACCAAATCTTAAATCTGGTTTATCTGATCCATAATCTTTAATAGCGTCATCATATTTCATTCTCATTAATGGTAAACTAATATCTATATTTTTAACTTTCTTAAAGATATTAGCTACTAAATTTTCACCTAAAGTCATAACGTCATCTTCATCAACAAATGAACATTCAACATCGACTTGTGTGAATTCTGGTTGTCTATCTGCTCTTAAGTCTTCATCACGATAACACTTAGCGATTTGGAAATATCTTTCAAAACCACCAACCATTAATAATTGTTTGAATATTTGTGGTGATTGAGGTAAAGCATAGAACTTACCTTTATTAACTCTACTTGGAACTAAATAGTCTCTTGCACCTTCTGGTGTAGACTTACATAAAGTAGGTGTTTCTACTTCTAAGAAGTCTAAGTTATTTAAGAATTCTCTTACAGCAAATGTAATCTTATTTCTATTAACAAAGTTTTCTCTTAGAGATTCTCTTCTTAAATCTAGATATCTATATTTAAGTCTTGTATCTTCTAGAGCGTTAGTATCATCTGTTATTTGGAATGGTACTTCCTTTGATACATTTACTAATTCTAATTCTTCTGTATCAATTTCTATTTCACCAGATAGTAATTTATCATTCTTACTTTCTCTTTCTACTACTGTTCCAGTTACTTTAATAACATATTCATTTTTAAGTGAGTTAGCTAAATCATAGTATTTGTTTTCTGGTCTTACAACAACTTGAATAATACCAGCTCTATTACGTAGATCAATAAACATTAATCCACCTAGATTTCTTACTCTACTTACCCAACCATAGATAGTAACTTTTTCATTAACATTACTAATGTTATAGTATTTTACTTTTTCTAATACGTTCATAATAATCCTCCTTATAAATAAAAAACAGTTATCAATCCCAAAGGGACGAATAACTGTAGAATCCGCGGTACCACCCAATTTATTATCATTACGATAATCACTTATATGATAACGGAATAACCGACCTATATAGGTAACTCCAAAGTGTCTTCATATATTACTTATTTTTAGTTTCCACCAACCACTAAATCTCTATGAATAGTAAATATATTACTCTTCTTCTTCAACATTTATACTTGTATTTTATATCTTAAATACTTAAAAGTCAATTATTTAACCTTTGTACTACGAGTATTAATTGAATTACTTAAGAACTTAGTATAATTAATACCATGCTTAGGTTTATTATATTCGTATAATTTAACTTTACTGTACTTACCGTCTTTAACTAACTTAGTAAATTTCTTTAAAACATCAATATATAATTCTTCTAATCTTTTATATTCATGAAGACCTCTAAACTTTAACCAAGAGTATTCATACCAATAATACTTATCACCAACTTTATAAACTAAGAATGAATGACTAAGTGAAGTATCATTACTTGGATATAACATAAAATATGTTTGATGTTTTATATTTCTTTTATAAACAAAGTTTCTTTCAAATTCAACTAAATCAAATGATAAACCTACTTTAGAATCTTTTAATTCTTCAGGACTTTGTAAGTAATAAATATCTTTGAATTCTTTATCTATTTCTAAATGTTTATTACCCTTCTTATCAACATAACCGAATTTAACATCTCTTAATTCTTGATTTAATTTAGTATATATTTCATCATACATAAATATTATTAAATTATCTTTAATTTTATATTCATTAAAATTAAACTCTTTTAATAGTTTAATTAAGTATTCGTTTTCTTTATAAGACCATGCATATAAATGACTATTATTTTCGACAATTGATTTAAGTATCTCTTTACCATAACCTTTATGTTGGTAATCAGTCATTATATAGAACTCATCTAACATAAATGAATTAAGATAAGGTATTAATAAATATACACCTACTAACTTAGTATTGTCATAGATCATTTTATAAGATTCAAAGTTCTCTCTTATATTCTTATTAATATTCTTTTTAATCTTTTCCTTATCCTCAAAAGAAAGTTGTTTATCCATACTATCAGTAATCATAGTTAGAGATTTTATTGTATTAAGTATTTCAATATCTTTTTCAGTGGCGTCTACTATTTTAAATTTCATAATACACCTTCTTTTGTTAATATATCTTAACAAAAATATAAGAAAAAAGATAGTATTAATATGATATAATTAAATAGGAAGTGAACATATGAAATTTGTAACTGATATAACTGAAAAAGAATATAGAGAATTTTGGGAGAAAAATGAATATAACCATTTCTTACAAAGTTATGAATGGGGTCAAATTCAAAAAAAGAATAGAAATCAAACTCCTGTCTATGTAGGTATGAGAGATGAAAAAGGTAATATCTTATGTGAAGCTTTATTACTAAAGAAATCTACACCACTACATATGTGTTATTTCTACTCTCCTCGTGGATTTACAATGGATTTTAATAATCAAGAATTATTAGAAGCATTTACTAAAGGATTAAAGGAATTCTTAAAAGAACAAAATGCAATCTATTTAAAATTAGATCCACCTATCATGTATCAAGAAGTAGATGAAAACGCTAAAAAGATTGAGGGTGGTAAGAATAATTATGAATTATTTAATAACATCGTTAAACTAGGTTACCATCATAATGGTTTTAACTTACTATATGATCATAATCAACCTCGTTTTACTTTTAGAACATTCTTTAATAAATATGAAACATTTGATGATGTAGTTAAATCATTCCACACATCATTCTATCGTCCAATTAAAAGAAGTTATAACTATGACTTAGAAATATATATGGATGATTCAATCGATACATTCTATGATCTTGCTGAACTAGTAGCAAGTAAAGATGGTTTCAATGCTTATCCGCATGACTATTATAAGAATGTTAATGATTATTTTAGTAAACATGGTTACATTAAAATCTTTAATGCTAAAATAAATCCTACTAAACTAATTGAAAAGTTTAAAAAAGAATTAGAAAATGAAAAGAAAGATAATCGTAAAGAAAAGATTAGAAAAGATATTGAATACTTTGAAAATCTAGCTAAAGAACATCCTACAGAATATACATGTGCATCACTAATATGTACTTATAGTAAAAAAGGTAGTTGGTCATTATATATCGGTAATGATGAAGCTGCTGCTTATACTGGTACAGTTAATAGATTATATTATGAATATATTAAAGATGCTTATGAAAACAAATATGAATATGCTGACCTATTTGGTGTATGTGGTGACCCAACTACTAAGTTTAAAAACTTAGCTGGTATATTTGAATATAAAAGAAAAATTGGTGGCGATTGCGTAGAATTCGTTGGTGAGTTTGACTTAATTAATAAACCATTCTGGTACCATGTATTACCTATACTTTTAAAAGTATATAGAGGTGTAAGAAAAATAATAAAGAGATAACTTATGTTATCTCTTTTATTTTAACTTTAAATCTACTTTTTTAATTGATTTAACTTCCATTCCATCAAATACTACTTCAAACATTTGTGGAGATGTCCATTCACCATCAATAATTGGTTCTTCTTCATAAGACAAGATTGTTTGACCATCAAAGTTATAACCAACCTTACACCAAGCACTCATTAAACAAGTAATTGCTGTTGCATGCATTACTACAGCAACTCTTCCACCTGGTTCATACATTAAGATATTCTTAATAGCTTCAACTACTCTTTTCTTTGTTTCATTTAATGATTCACCGTTATTAAGTTTGAAATCAAAATCTTTCATTTGCATAGTTTCAAACTCATTAACACTCATCTTACCTAACTTACCTACTTTTCTTTCGTTAAGTCTTTCATCAATATTAATAATTGTATTATTATTAGAAGCTATATATTTAGCGGTACCTAAAGCTCTAACATAACTAGATGAATAAACAGCATCTAAGTTTTTTAATTCTGGTAGATCAGCTAAAGCTTTTGATTTAACTTCTCCACTGACACTTAAGATATTTTTAGCATCTATTAAATTCTCATCATCACTTAATGTAATAATATTAAAGTTAGATGAAGGACATGAATCAGCATGTCTAATTAAATATAATACTGTGTCATTCATTATAAAATCACTCCAAATCCTAATGCTAGTACCATCATAATAATACCAGCTAATAATACTCCACATAAAACAGCAATAATTGTTGATTTAAAATCTATATCTAATAAAGAAGCCGCTAGTGTTCCAGTCCATGCTCCTGTACCTGGTACAGGAATACCTACGAATAGTAGTAAAGCAACAAATAAACCTGTACCTGCTTTATCTTCTAACTTCTTACCTGCTCTTTCACCTTTAGTAAGAACCCAATTACAAAACTTACCTATAAATCTTTTATCTTTACCCCAATTTAAGAACTTACGAGCAAATAAGTAAATAAATGGTACTGGTAACATATTACCTATAATACAGATAATAAAAGAAGCAATCATATTTAAATGATAACCGTCAATAGCAACAGGTATAGCTCCTCTTAATTCTATTATTGGTAACATAGAAATTACAAAAACAATTATATATTTAAAAATTATATTCAATTTAATCATCCTTTTTACTATTAAATTATAGCATAAATAAAATAAAAAGAGAAAGACAATACGTCGTCTTTCTCCAAAGTGTGAGTTTGAGTTTATATGTTATTTTTTATATTGTATAAAGAAGATTTTCATCTTCTTATAATTCAACATTATGATAAACAGTTTTAACATCTTCAACATCATCAAGTAATGTTAAAAGACGTTCAAATAATTCTTTATCTTCACCAGTAAGTGTAACTTTTTCTTTTGGATACATACCAACCTCATCAATTAAGTAATCAATATCAGGATATAAATTACTTAAGCATACATGCATTTTATGTTGGTCAGTAGGAGCAACAGAAATAGTTAAGTTACCATCACTATATTCATCATCTAATACTTCAATACCTTCATCTAATAAAGCCATTAAAGCATCTTCTTCATTATCAGCTTTGAATGTAACAACTGCTAAATTATCATAGTTATATGATACAGAATTCATAGCACCCATTTTCATTTTAGCTTTATTAACTTGTGTTCTAACATCACTTATTGATCTATTAACATTATCTGTTAAACATTCAGCGATTAAAGTAGCTCCATTAGGTCCGATTATTTCATATCTAACTACTTGATAATCTTCACCAGCACCACTATTAAATTTATCTAAAGCTCTTTTGATGATATCAGCAGGAACTTGTTCTTTTTTAGCTTTCTCAATAACTTGTTTAAGCGCAAAGTTACTTTCTGGACTAGCACTGCCACCCTTCTTAGCTTTATCATATATTTCTCTTGCATACATTGAATATAGTTTACCTTTAGCTGCACCAGTCTTTGCTTTGCTAGCTGCTATACTTGGAAATCTTCCCATCTTTTCTCACCTCTATTTATAAAACCTTTAATATTATATATGAAAACACTTTATATTACTAGAAAAATCTTACTTGTGCTATAAAGTCATTAATAAAATTACCAATAGAATGTCTATATTTTCTAATCATTCTATGAGCATTATATAAATCATAATAATTAACATGATCTTTTTCCATTAAATACTCAAGAGCTTTTAATACTAATTCTTTATTAGTTTTTGCATTAAAGTAAGCTCTTACTCTTTTCTTTAATTTACGATCAACATTTCTAACTAAGAAATCATAATATCCATGACTTCTTCTCTTAAATAAGTATTTATAACCATCATAATTTCTTATTACTCTTAAAGTATCGTAATAACCCATCATGATATTATCTCTTATTACTTCTTGGTTAAGCTCTAAGATATGACCATTATCTCTACTAGGAGTTATATAAGTAACGTCAGCATCTCCATTACGTGCTTTAATACTTATACCTATTCCTTTAATAGCTATAACATATATCTTCTTATAACCTTTATCAATTAATAATCTAGTTGGTGAATTATCAAAGAAACCACCATCTATATAATAATTATCATCTATTATTTTCTTTTCTTTAAATATTGGTAGATAACAACTAGCCATCAAGTATTCAATTAATTGATCATTATCTTCAATATCTTCTTTATAAATATATTGTGGTTTAAAACCTTTTACTTTAACAGTTACTAAACCAAAATCTTTATCAGAGTATTTAAGATCATCATAGTTAATCAAATCTTTAACACTATCAAGCATTTTTGCATTATCTATACCATTATTTGAAACAATATTCTTGAATGTATCAAATGCTCCCATAAGAGCATCTAAATCCCAGTCGCCATCATTTGATGCTTTAACAAAATCTTTATTAAAATCAAATAATTCACCAGGTTTTAAATTATACCAATAATCTAATAAATCTAATTCCTTATGGCTTGCTAGCATTGCAGCATTAAAAGCTCCAATGGAAGTACCAGCAAATCCATCTATTTTAATACCACATTTTTTGAAAGCATAAAAAGCACCAATTTGATAAGAACCTTTTATACCTCCACCTTCTAGAACCAACCCTTTCATAACTACTTCTTTTTACTCTTTTTTCTAAACGGAATTGATAATAATCGTGGTATAAATCTAAAGATATTATATTTATATTTATTTAAACTATCATAATAAACATCTAAGTTTTTAGATCTATAATTTAATATATCATTAAGCTTATCAGAATCACTATAGTATCCACCATAATAATTCTTTTCAGCTACGAAGAACATTTCTAAATATTCGGAAGATAAACCATATGTTTTAAATATATGATTAATGAAATCAGCAAATGTAGTTCTAAACTTAGGTCCACCAGATACATCAAATGTCTTCTTATTTAGTTTATCTAAATGATCTATTGAAGAAACAAATGCATAACCAGCATCAACTGATGATAACATTTCCTCTTCTTGGTTTAATTTAACATTATAAATAATATTATCTTTACCAGGATCACCTAATACATATGATAATCTGAAAATAGTATAATTCTTAATATTATCTTTAATATACTTTTCACACTCTAATTTATATTTAGAGTAGTTATCGAATTCATCGAAATTAGGTTTACTAGTAACTTTAATATTTAATTGATCCTTTTGTTCACCATATATAGATGTACTAGAAGCATATAGTAAATGACATGAAGGATTATAATTCTTAATTGAATTAACTATATTAGTTGTTCCACCTAAATCAACAACCTTACATAATTCTCCATTAACATTAGCAAGTGGTGGTAATATACCAGCTAAATGAATTACTATTTCATTTTCTTTAATTAAAGCATCAATTAAAGCATCATCATTAACATCACCATAAACAATGTTAATTCTTTTCTTAAATTTCTTTAATTTACTATAAGCACGACGATTACGTAATTCTAATACAGTAATTTCATATTTACCTTCACTTAGTAAGAATCTTACTACTTGATAACCTACTGTACCAGCACCGCCAGTAACTAATATTTTTTTCATACTTCCCACCTCTTAAAGGATCTTTTCTTATTATAATTTTATCACAAATTACAAGCAATTAGAAGATTTCTTCGCTGCTTGAAGCGTTAAGACTTAAATCCGCAAACTCACCTTTTAAGAATAAAGGATAAGCTGCTGCTCCAATCATAGCAGCATTATCTGTACAATACTTAAGTCTTGGAACTGATAATGTAACATTATATTTATCAGCTACCTTCTTAATTTCTTGTTGTAAATATTGGTTAGCAGAAACACCACCAGCAATAATCATATATTTAATATTGTTTTCTTTAATAGCTATTTCTGTTTTACGAGCTAATTCATCAATAGCTGTATCTTGGAAAGATCTAGCTAAATCAGCTTTTCTTATTTCATTACCTCTTTGTTCTTCATTATGAACAAGATTAATTATACTACTCTTTAAACCACTAAAGCTTAAATCTAAAGTATCATCATTCATTGGAATAGGTAGTTCATAAGTATGCTCACCTTCTCGAGCTAACTTTTCAACGTTTGGTCCACCAGGATACTTAAGACCTAATACTCTAGCTACTTTGTCATAACATTCACCAATAGCGTCATCTAGTGTTCCACCTAAATGTTTAAATTCATAATCGCCTGTCATTAAAATGAAGTCAGAATGACCTCCACTAACTACTAGAGCAAGTAATGGGAATTCCATCGGTCTTTCTAGTTGATTTGCATATATATGACCAGCAATATGATTAACAGCAATAAGTGGTTTATCATAAACTAAAGATAATACTTTAGCACATTCAACACCAACTAATAAACTTCCTAATAAACCAGGAGAATAAGTTACAGCAATAGCATCTATTTGATCCATAGTCATACCAGCTTTTTGTAATGTTTCTTCAAATACCATAGTGATATTTTCAGTATGCATTCTAGATGCAATCTCTGGTACTACACCACCAAATTCAGCATGTGTATCCATTTGTGTAAGAATAGTTACATAAACACATTCACATCCATTTTTAATAATAGCCATACTAGTTTCATCACAAGATGATTCAATAGATAATATATAAACATCTTTTTTAGCCATCATTATACATCTCTCCTCATAATTAAAGCATCATCATTACCATAATATTTCTTTCTTACGTTAATAACTTCAAACTTATTAACTTTATATAAATTAATAGCATTCTCATTATTAACATTTACTTCTAACATAATGCTTTTAACATCATCAAAATAATCAATAACATGATTGATTAATTGAGTAGCAATTCCTTTTCTTCTATAAGATTTATCTACAACGATATTAACAATATCGATGTTTTCATATAACTTATTAATATGAATAAAACCGACTAGTTTTTCATTATCATAATACCCAAAAACATAATCTAAATTAGATGATAATAAATCACCTAAATTAAAGAGTTTAGGGAACTTTTCGTTAATTAGGAGACCTAATTCATAAAATGAATTTTCGTCCCTTAAATCGACCTTATTTATCATTTAAAGCACTAATTCCTTTAACATATAAAGGTTTTACATCATGAGCTTTAGTTGGTTCGATTTTTTGCATAACTTCATAAACCTTTTCATAATCAATTTGTATATCTTCATATACTTTATTACTACTAATAAAGTCATCTAAAGATGTTTTACTCATATAAACATATTCTTCTTGAGCATTATTATTCTTATCAAAAATACCAACAAATGCCCCTTTATTATCTCTAATAATAACGTTCTTCTTTTCATCATCAACATTAATAGCAATAACTTTTAATGAATCGATAGTTTTAATTGGAATATTTAAAGTAAACGCTAAAGTCTTAGCAATTGTTACAGCAATTCTTTCACCAGTAAATGAACCAGGACCATTAACTACTAGTATTTCATTTAAATCATGAACATTAAGTGCATTTTTATCTAACAAACCCTTTAAACTAGGCATTACTATTTGGCTATGTTTATTAGGTGACTCAACATTAACTTCATCTACAATTTTGCCATCTTTAAAAAGAATAATAATAACATTTTTATCATGTGTATCTAAAAATAATGAATACATAGGAATTACCCCTTTCGCGTATGTATTATAGCACAAACAACCAATAAAAAAAACTCTTACGAGTTTTATAGAACAGAATTACATAAATCTTCGTATTTTTCACCATGAGGTTCAAAAACTAAAGTTCTTGTATTTTCTCCAGTTACTTTAAAAGTAACATCTAATCTTTCTTCAGGTAATTGATCTTCTATCATTTCTGGCCATTCAATTATAACAACAGCATCTTGATTTAAATAATCATTTAAACCAAATTCGCGATTACCATCCTCTAATCTATAAACGTCCATATGATATAGATTCATCTCACCACTATTATATTCTTTAACTAAATTAAAAGTAGGACTAGTAACAGTATCACTAATGCCTAAAGCTTTAGCAAAACCTTTAACAAAAACTGTTTTACCACTACCTAATTCACCATTAAGACAGATAACCATTCCAGGAAACTTTTCACTTTCAATGTTTTCAGCTAATTCTAGAGTGTCTTCTTCACTTCTTGAAACGTATTTATAATCCATTCTTATCACCTATAAAAATTATAACAACATACAGAAAAAAATAGCAACAAATAAACATATCATTTACATATTATTTGTTACTATTTTATTGCAAAAAAAAAGACTTGCAACTTCCTATCTTAGCTTTCGCTATTGTCGGCGTTTGAGTGCTTAACTACTCTGTTCGGTATGGGAAGAGGTGTACCCACTCAGCTATCGTCACAAGTACAAAGGATTTTGTCCTTTAA
>CADBLZ010000025.1 GCA_902795675.1 uncultured Erysipelotrichaceae bacterium | reverse complement strand
TTTAACGTTGAATGAGAAACGGTCTTTTCCGTAACCTCTTATCTTAGCTTCCTTAGTAGTACTAAATAATTCTCTTATATCATCAAAAACACCAACATATGTTGCTGGATTACTTCTAGGTGTTCTACCAATTGGATCTTGCGAAATATGAACAACTTTATCCACTTGTTCTAAACCCTTAACATCCTTACAGTCACCAATAATAACTTTAGACTTATAAACACTCTTCATTAAAGAGTTATATAAAATATCATTAACTAAAGTACTCTTACCTGAACCAGATACACCAGTAACACAAACAAATTTACCTAAAGGGAACTTAACATTAATGTTCTTTAAATTATGTTCCTTAGCACCTTTAACTTCGATAAACTTACCGTTACCTTTTCTTCTCTTAGTAGGTACATCAATCTTTAACTTACCACTTAAGTATTTACCTGTTAAAGATTCTGGATTCTTCATTACTTCTTCTGGTGTTCCAGCAGCAACTATTCTTCCACCATCTGTACCAGCACCAGGTCCAACATCAACCAAATAATCGGCTGCTTTCATTGTGTCTTCATCATGTTCAACAACAATCAATGTATTACCTAAGTCTCTCATCTCTTTTAAAGAATTAATTAACTTCTCATTATCTCTTTGATGAAGACCTATACTTGGTTCATCTAGTACATATAAAACACCACTTAACTTACTACCAATTTGGGTAGCTAGTCTTATACGTTGAGCTTCACCACCAGAAAGTGTTCCAGCAGCTCTAGTTAAAGTTAAGTATCCTAAACCAACATTATTTAAGAACTCTAATCTATTAATTATTTCCTTAACTAATAAACCACTTATTTCAGCTTCTTCTTTATTAAGTTTAATATTCTTTAAGAATTCATATAAATCTTCAATAGATAGATTACACATATCATAAATAGATTTACCACTTATTAAAACATTTAAAATATCATTATTTAATCTCTTACCATGGCAAGATGGGCATTCCATCTCTACCATAAAGCCTTCAATCCATTCTCTTACCCATCCAGCAGATGTTTCAAGATATCTTCTTTCTAATTGTGTAATAATACCCTCAAAGAAATCAGACTTAGTTCTTGTATTACCATTACGAGAAACATAATTGAAATCCATAACACGATCACTACCATAAAGAATCTTATCTAGTTTCTCTCTAGGTATATCTTTAATTGGCATATCTAAATCAATACCATAGTAATTAGCTACTGTTTCAACTTCTGTATATAAAATGTTTTGATCCTTCGTTAAAGTAACAATACCACCATTATTAATTGATTTATCCATATTAGGCATTATTAACTCTTCAGAAACCTTTTTCTTAGAACCTAAGCCATTACATTCTGGACAAGCACCAAATGGTGAGTTAAAAGAAAACATTCTTGTTTCTAATTTTGGCAAACTAAAATTACAATGAATACAAGCATAGTTTTCACTCATTAATAATTCTTCATCACCAATGATATTAAATAAAACCATACCACCAGCTAACTTACTAGCTTGTTCAATAGATTCAAATATTCTAGATCTATCTTCAGGTCTAACAACTACTCTATCAACAATAACTTCAATATTATCTTTCTTATTCTTTTCTAAGACAATATCTTCACTTAAGTCTCTAGTTTCTTTATTAATTCTAACTCTTGTAAAACCCTTTTTTCTTAAATCATCAAATAAATCTTTATGAGTACCCTTTTCACCTCTAACAATTGGTGACATTATTTCAATCTTTGTACCTTCTGGGTAACTCATAATCTTATTAGTCATTTCTTCAATACTTTGACTCTTAATCGGAATATGATGATTAGGACAATGAGGAACACCTATACGAGCAAATAGTAATCTAAAATAATCATATATTTCAGTTACAGTACCTACTGTACTACGAGGATTATTATTAGTACTCTTTTGATCAATTGAAATAGATGGACTAAGTCCTTCAATAGAATCAACATCTGGTTTACTAGTACCACCTAAGAATTGCCTAGCATAACTAGATAAAGATTCAACATATCTTCTTTGACCTTCAGCATAAATAGTATCAAATGCTAAACTTGATTTACCACTACCAGAAACACCTGTCATAACAATTAAAGAGTTTTTTGGTAAGGTAATATCAACATTTTTTAAATTGTTTTCACGAGCACCTTTAACAACTATTTGATCCATAAGTATCACCTCTCATAACGTAAAATATTATAACAACTTATCATCATTTGTAAATATTTAGTGCATTATCATTATATCATATATTTGTTCGTTATCAACTGTAAAAAAATAATCAGTTAACACTGACTATTTTAAATTACCAACACCATCTACTTTATTATCTAAAGTAATAATATCATTTATAATTTGATCACTAGATTTATTAGTTAAAAAATCATTAAAATCTAACTCATCACCAATTAAACTAACATAAGTATCTTCAGGTCCATATTTAATAGGTGGAATTAAAATTCTTTTCTTTTCCCTTTTTAAATCTTTATTAAATCTATTAATAGCACCTGTTATTTCTAAACCTGTATATTGAGGTTTTTCACCTAGAATAGCTTGAATAGACATATCTCTTGATTCAAATTCTTTTTCCATTTCATCAATTTGTTTTTCTAAAGTAATTATGTCTCTTAAACCAAATACTCCTATTACTTCTTCTTTATCATACATTGGTAATTGACTTACATCATAGTAAGCTCCTCTATAAATATGTTTAGACATAAAGTCATTCATATCAATACTAACAACTGATTCCTTACCATCAACATGTTTATATGTTCCATCATCCATTAGAATAAAGAATGATAAAAAGTTATCAACATAAGTTTCTGTAAATACATCATAAACAATATTACCTTGTTGATCAGGAGTAGTCATTTGTGACAAACCCTTTCTAACACAATAACCAGCAAAAGCATACTTTGTTGGTATATTTTTAAACATATATTTATTAAACATTCTTACCACCTTTACTTGCTTTTTGTTTTTGAACACCATATGTCATTCTAAGTAATAACTTAAGTGGAGCAAATCTTTGGAAGAAGATAACTAATTTCATTCCAAAACCAGGTACAATAACTAGCTTATTCTTTAAGCATTTATCAATACCATATCTAGCAACATAAGTAGCATCTAACGCTTTAGTAGCAAATGAACCACCAGCTACTTTATTAAAATTAGTATCTACTGGTCCAGGACATAAAGCAGATACATGAACATTAATATTATCATGTCTTAATTCTTCATATATAGCTTCAGTAAATCTTAAAACATAATTCTTTGTTGAATAATATGTATTAAGAATAGGTCCTGCTAAGAAACCAGCTGAAGAAGCTATATTTAAAATACGACCACTATTTCTCTTAACCATATCTTGTAAGAATAACTTAGTTAATATATGAAGAGAAGTTACATTTAAATCAATCATACTAAGTTCACGATCTAAATCAGTCTCCCATGTTTTACCAAACAAACCAAATCCAGCGCCATTAACTAGTAAATCAATGTTCTCATCTTTAGTCATCTCATATAACTTAAAAGCATTCTCTCTTTTACTTAAATCTAAATCAATAACTCTCGTATTTGTTTTAATCTTACTAGCAACATCTTCTAAATTCTTCTTATCTCTAGCCACTAAGATTACATCGTAACCTAATTCACCAAGATAATAACACATCTCTTTACCTATTCCACTTGAAGCTCCAGTAACTAACGCTTTCATTTAATCATCTCCCTAGGATCTTTATCATTTATTTCGACAATAACAAACTTACTATGTTTTCTAAGTGTATCTACACCATTAATCTTATAATCTAAAAAATCATCTAGTGTTTTAAATTCATTATCACCTATGTAGAAATAATTCTTACCATTAGATCCGATTATATAAAACTCTTTACCTAAACTAATAAAAGCATCATTACAACCGTTTTTAACTAATTCAAGTAATTCTTTATTACTTACTGATAAAGGTTTATATCTTGTCATTAAATGGTTATAATGAAGTAATTTATTTTCATTTCTTTTATCATCTACTATTCTCTTAAGAGATGCAAAGATAAAAATAATATCACCTAGTAAGAAATAAAAGATACACATTCTAACAGCATCTACTTTTATTAATATAAATAAAACAATACCTAGAACGAATAAAGTAGTACTAATAATAACATTCAATTTTTTCTTCATTCTAATCACCAATTAAATTATAACATAAAAAAAGAAGAGCTATCCTCTTCTTTCAATTACTTCTAATAAATTAGGTAACATTTGTTTCTTTCTAGAAACTACTCCATCCATATAAACGCCTTGTCTAATATCCTTTATAGAATAAGCTTCAGAAACAATATCTTTACTAGAATCATTATAGAATAAATATGATCCCTTATTAATGATATCCGTTACAAATAATAAAGATATCTTATAATTACCTAAATCACACATACTATTTAAAGCACCAATGATATCTTCCTTAATATTAATAACATTATCAATATCTAATGTTGTTATCTGACTGATATTAATATTAGCATCATTATAATTAAATGACTTTCTATCTTGATGAATAATCTCAGTAGGAGTCATTCCCTTAACAGAAGATCCTTCCTTAAACATCTTTGTACCATATTGATTAATATCTACTTGAGCTATTTTAGCTAACTCATTAGCTATTCTAATATCAACATCAGTAGTTGTTGGAGACTTTAATAATAAAGTATCTGATAAAATAGCACTAAGCATTAAACCAGCTATATTCCTTGGTATCTCAACATTACTTTCTTTAAATAAATGATAAATAATAGTACAAGTACATCCAACTGGCATTGATCTAAAGTTAATTGGTGTATTAGTACCAATAGTACCTAAATTATGATGATCTATTACTTCTAATATATCAGCTTCATCAACACCATCAACACTTTGACTAGCTTGATTATGATCAACAAGAATTACTTTAGCTTTATCATAAGTGTTTTGGTCTACTAACTTTAACATACCAACACATTTATTATCTTTATCAATAATTGGATAGTTAGTATGGCCATATTTAGTACTTATCTTAATAAAGTCATCACGATAATCAAAATCATCAAATGTAATTGGATTAGGATTTATATTAATTAGTTTAATATAATTACATAGTTTAACCATATTAGCACACTTAAATGAACCCATAGGTACACTAATAACATTTACTTTATTTTGTTTAGCAATCTCTAATAATTCATCTGGTAATGAAAAATTATTAATAAGAATTAATAACTTAACAGGTGTTTTAACACTATATTCAAGTATTTTATATCTATCACCAACAATTAAAATATCATTATTATTTAAATCTACACGATCAATAAAAGTAACAGATCTAAATGTTGCAGCTAATACATGACCTCTAATCTCATCATTAAATTTTAAGATAGATTTACCATTTAAAGTCTTTAGAATGTTTTCATAAGAAGTATCTAATTGCGTAATATCGCCATCTATTAAATACTTAGCTATTTCTTTAACGTTACAATAACCTGTTAGTTTATTTTTATTATCTACCAAAGGTAAACCTGTAACATCAAATTCATTTATCTTTTCATATGTTTCATAAATAGAAGCATTTTCATTAATCATAGCTTTTTTGTTATACTTCATATTCTTAATTTGAACTTTAACATCATTTAAGAATTTAGGTTCAGGAAACTTAAAATAACTTAAAACAAAATTAGTTTCCTTGTTTAAATCACCTAATACTCTAGGTTCAGTATCAAAGCCCAATTGATTTTTTAAATAGCTTAAAGAAATACTGGCACAAACAGAGTCAGTATCTGGTGATTTATGTCCAAAAATAAATGTCTTTGCCATTTTAATGTCCCCTTTATTATTATAAATATTTTATATTATTTAGCTTTTTTTTACAAGCACACTCGTACAATGATACTACTAATTAGAAAAAATACAAGTAAAAAAGATGTATTTCTACATCTTTTACTCTGCTTTCATTTCAAATAAGATATCTCTTAATTCCATAGCTCTTTCAAAATCTAATTGTTTTGCAGCTTCTTTCATTTCATTTTCAATCTTAATCATTAAGTCTTGTGTTTCCTTCTTACTTAATTTTTCTTTCTTAATTGGATCTATCTTATTATCATCAATATTACTAATAACATCTCTAACTTCTTTAATAATTGTTTTTGGTACAATACCATGTTTAATATTATATTCATTTTGAATCTTACGACGTCTTTCTGTTTCACTAATAGCTTTTTGCATTGATTCACTAATAGAGTCTGCATACATGATAACATGTCCTTCACTATTACGAGCAGCTCTACCAATTGTTTGAATAAGAGATCTATCACTTCTTAAAAAACCTTGTTTATCAGCGTCCATAATAGCTATTAAAGATACTTCTGGTATATCTAAACCTTCTCTTAATAAGTTAATACCAACAATAACATCATATTTACCTATTCTTAAATCATGAATAATCTTTAATCTATCTAAAGTTTTAACTTCATTATGTAAGTAAGCTACTTTAATACCTATATCTTTTAAGTAGTTCGTTAACTCTTCAGCCATACGAATTGTAAGCGTTGTAATTAAAACACGTTGATTCTTTTCTTTTCTAATATTAATTTCATTAATTAAGTCATCTATTTGACCTTCTGTTTCTCTTACTTCAATAATTGGGTCAAGTAAACCAGTAGGTCTTATTATTTGTTCAACAGTATGTTGATTTACTAAATCTAGTTCATAATCACCAGGTGTAGCAGAAACAAATAAAGCTTGATTAATCTTATTTTCAAATTCTTCAAACATTAACGGACGGTTATCAGCAGCACTAGGTAATCTAAAGCCATAATCGATTAGAGTTTGCTTTCTCATCTTATTACCGTTATACATACCTCTTACTTGTGGCAATGTAACATGTGATTCATCTACTATTAATAAATAATCTTCTGGGAAGAAATCCATTAAACATGTTGGTGTTTCACCTGGTCCTTTTAAGGCTAGATGTCTAGTATAGTTTTCAATACCATTACAGAAACCAGTTTCTTTTAACATTTCTATATCATACTTAGTTCTTTCACGAAGTCTTTGTTCTTCAATTAACTTATTCTCTTCATGTAATACTTTTAATCTATCTTCTAATTCTTCTTCTATTCTAACAATAGCTTTATCTAACTTATCTTTACTCGTAACATAGTGTGAAGCCGGGAAGATACTAACAGTTTTCTTGTTATTAATTAAAGATCCAGTTAAAGTATCAAAAGTAACAATCTTATCTATTTCATCACCAAAGAACTCTACTCTAATACCATTCTCTCTTTCACTGGCAGGAATGATATCTAAGACATCTCCTCTAACTCTAAATGTACCTCTATGAAAATCCATATCATTTCTTTCATAAGTCATATCTACTAACTTATGCAATACATCATCTCTTTTAACACGGTCACCTAAAGATAAAGTAAGCATATTATTAACGTATTCTTCTTTTTCACCTATACCATATATACAAGATACAGAAGCAATAACTATAACATTACGATTATTAATTAAAGCACTAGTAGCAGCATGTCTAAGTTCATCTATCTCGTCATTAATAGAAGCGTCCTTCTCTATATATGTATCACTTTGTGGTACATAAGCTTCTGGTTGATAATAATCATAATATGATACAAAGTATTCTACATAATCATCAGGAAATAATTCTTTCATTTCACTATATAATTGACCAGCTAAAGTCTTATTATGTGAAAGAATTAAAGTAGGTTTACTAGTATTCTGAATAACATTAGCCATCGTAAATGTTTTACCTGAACCAGTAACACCTTCAAGTACTTGATACTTATCACCATTATTAATACTAGTAACTAATTTATTAATAGCTTCCGGTTGATCACCACTAGGTTCATAATTACTTTTTAAATGAAATAAAGACATACTATCACCTCTTTTGTATGTCTATTATATCATTTAATATAAAATTAACATTTATTTTTGACACTTAGTCACGAAAGATATAAAATTATCTCGTTAAAGGGGATTTTAATATAATGAACAAATTAACAAAAATAACAAAAAAATTTTTATTTATAGCAGCTACTAGTGTATCACTAACAGCATGTTCTTTAACTAACACTAAAGCTTCTGTCGTTGAAAAACCAGTTTCACTTGAAGATATAGCTGAACCTATCGTTCCTATAGATGAAGAAGAAGTACAAATAGAAGACAGTTTTAAAGCTAGTTCAAATGTAGAAGCAGAATTACAAGAAATAGAAAAACCTATTGAAGAACCAGCTCCATACTGGAATCGTCCATTCTTCCAAGGTACTGTTAAAGCTAACAAAGATACTTTAGTATATGATTCACCTGAATATTTAAATAGAATCGATATCCTAAAAGTAAACGATTCATTAGATTATACAGGTAATCAAATAGACGATTACTATGAAGTATTCTGTGGAGACACTATTGGATATGTTA
>CADBLZ010000024.1 GCA_902795675.1 uncultured Erysipelotrichaceae bacterium | reverse complement strand
CCTATTAAAAATAAAAATAAGAAATTATATTTATTAGGTTTATATAATAAAGAATACTTATTTGATGCTTATAGTCAAATACTTGATTATGAAAGTTTTATAAGTTATGAAGAGTGGGGTGAATAGTATGAAAAATAAACGTATTATTTATCTTACTTTAATAAGTGTTTTATATTTAGTTATTATCTTTATCTGTACTAGAAATGGTTTTTATTTCTTATCAGATAATACTTTAAAAGATATTAATATTATTGATAGTTTTCGTAATATTATATGGCACAATAATTTTAATATAGATAGTTTCTTATTATCACTAAATATATTTAAATCTAGTTTAGTATTAAATCCATTTATTGTTATTAGTTACTTATTACCATTTGTAACAATGAAGACATATATATTAATAAGTAGTACTTTAGTAACAATCTTATCAATATATTTAATTGATTATATAATGCATAAGTATAAGTATAGTGATTTAAGTAGTATGATAGTTATTATTACCTATTTATTCTCTAGTACTTTTATTAATAATTATAATAGTGTAGGTAATACATTTATTGTACCTTTTATACTACTTGGTTTTTTAGGTGTTAATAGAGTAGTAGAAAAAAGAAAAATAGATTTATTAGTATTAAGTATTTTGTTACTAGTATTATCTAGTTATAAGTTATGTGTTAGTGCTCTTATGATGATTTTAATATATAGTATTTATGTATATTTAAAGAGTAGAGTTACAACTACTTTTAGTCAGTTAATGAAGTATTTAAGTAATATATTAATACCAATTATTATAGGTGTTTTTATACTAAGTTTTATTGGTATAAATGTTATCTATAATAAGAATATTACTTTTAATAATTTTAAATATTTATTTAAAATTAATTTCTATTTTAATCATTTATTCTATGATAATAAGTTCTTATGCTTAAATATTATAAGTGTTTTAAGTATGAGTTATGCTCTTATATCTAATAAGAAAGAGAATATCTTCTTGGGTATTATATCTATCTTATTATTACTTCTTAATGTAGAATTCATATATCCATTCATTTTTGTTTATTTGATTATGATTGCTAATATGATAGAAGAAGTTAGAAGTGAAAGAATAGATTATAGTAAAGTTATTATTACAACATTTGCTATAGGTATTATTATTGGAGCATTATATGATACGCCTAGATTTATTAGAGAGTTATTCTTATTATTAGTATTTATAGTTATTTATAAGAAGACAAGAAAAGAATATTTCTTAGTAAGTGTTATCTTATTATATGGTATTATTAATGTTCATTTTATGAACTTAGATTATTTATTTGTATCTAAATCATTAGTAGCAGATTATAATGATATGATTAGTGATATTTATAAGAATGATAGTTCTTTCTATCGTGTTAGTTATGATACAAATGATATCTTTGATAATTTATTATTAAATAATCAATATATTATTAGTAAATATAATATTCCATACTTATATAATGAAGTTTATAACTATGATGGTTTATATGTTTATAAAACAAATTATGCTTTACCATTTGGTTATAGTATGAATAATGTTATGAACTATGATGATTATGAAAAGTTAGATATCTTAAGTAAGAAGGAAGCTATATTAAAGAATATTATTATAGATCATAAATCAAATAATAATTATATAAGTAGCGTTAATAAGTTAGATATTGATTTAGAAGATTTAATTAACGGTTATGAATTAACAGGAACCTATTTAAATAAGATTTATCTAATTAGTTTTAATAGTAATGGTGTTAGCAGGATATGTGCTAATGGAATATGTAATAATTATGAAGGTAATTCTTATATTGTTATTAGTGGTATTAATACTAGTAAGTTACTATTATTTAGTGATGATACTAAAAAGATAGAGGATACAGAAGTATATTTCATTGATCCAGTTAATTTAGAAAATATAAGCAAGAATATTAATAAGTTTAATATATCTACTATTCGTAATAGATATATTGAAGGTGATATTAATATTAATGATGATGCAAGTTACTTTGTTATTAGTATTCCTTATAAGACAGATTATAAAGTTATATTAGATGATAAGGAAATAAGTTATGAGAAAGCTAATAATGATTATGTTGGTTTTAAGATTAGTAAAGGTGAACATAACATTAAGATTAGCTATAAGAATCATTTGAATGGTTTAATTATTGCTTTAAGTGTAACAGGTGTTATTAGTTTAGTTTTAGTTATATATTTCCAAAATAAGAGGAGATTATAAATATTGTAAACATTTGTAATTTAGTTGTAAATTTAACATATTGGTTACACATTCGTTTACATTGTTTGGTATAATTGATAATGTAAAGAGAGTGATTGCATGAAGAACTACAAGATAGTATTTGTAGATATCGACAATACGTTAAACCCACCAAATACTGCTATTTCAGAACATACAAAAGATGTCATGCATGAATTAAAGAATAAAGGGATTAAGGTAGTGGCATGTACTAGTCATAGTGCAAAATATTCAGAACTTATTTCCAAAGAAGTAGGTCTTAGTGATTATATAATTAGTTCTAGTGGTGCTGAGATATACGATACTAATAATAAGAAACAAATATTTAGTAAGTCGATCAGTAAGAGTACTATTAGACAAGTATATAAGTATGCTATTAGTCATGATTTAACAATTGTTCTTAATTCATTTGCTAAGAGTTTTATTAGTAGTGATAAGTTTAATTATGAAGATAATTCAGCTATATATTTTGATGATATAGAAGAGGTATTAAGTAATTATTCTATTAATCAAGTAGTATTATTAGGTACTAATTATAATAGAATGCTTGTTCTTCCATATCTATTTAAAGATAAATATAGTGATATTAATATTAGTGATTCATCTAATTCGTTAATTGAATATAATAAGAATAAACCAGATTATTATTTCCATGCGATAGTATCAAAGAATACTTCTAAATCTAAAGGTATTATTGAATTACTAGACTACTTAGATTTATCTAGTAATGATGCTATTAGTATTGGAGCAGGTTATTCTGATATATGTATGTGTGATGTATGTCATACATCAATTGCAATGGATGAAGGAACTAGTGCACTAAAGAAAGTATCTACTTTCGTTATATCATCTAAAGATGATGGTGCTGCTAAGATGTTAGAAAAACTATGTTTAAATAGAGGTGAATAGTATGAATCGTAAAGATAAGATTGATTCAGGTGTATTTATGGCTTTTATCTTAATTAGTTTTGGTATTATTTTATTACCACTATTTAAGTATGATGATGTTAAAGCTATAATGATTATTATTTTTGGAAGTTATTTTATTGGTAATACAATTAGATTCTTCTTTAGTCGTAATAAGTATGATTATGATGCTGTTATGAGAATGCTTGGATCTCTTTTAATGGTTGCTCTTTGTTTATTTGTTAATTTAGAAATAAAGAAGAACATAGCTATTATGTTAATGATTTGGGTAACTATTTGTGCTTTTATTAGAATTAAGAAGATGGATTATTTTAATGATAAGAAAGATAATAAATGGAAGATAGAAGCTATTACTCTAGGATTATTTATTGTAACAGGTATTGTTAGTAGTATTAGTTTTATTTATACAAATAATGTAGCTAACTTAGGTTATTTTGTATTAGTTAGTAATATTCTTAATTTAATTATTCCAATGGATTAAAAGAGTTACATTATGTAACTTTTTTTATTTATGATATTATATGAGT
>CADBLZ010000023.1 GCA_902795675.1 uncultured Erysipelotrichaceae bacterium | reverse complement strand
GCTGGTTGGGGTGTGTACTTTTACTTAGGTCGAAACAAAGTTAGTTTTAAAGAAGATGTAGTAAAAGCAAATCTTGGCGAAGAACTTTATAATACAGATAATTTAGATAAAGATTATGACGTTAAGAAAGAAAAAATTGATACATCAAAGATTGGTGAACAGGAAGTAAGTATAAAGATTAAAGGTAAAGAATATACTTATAAAGTTATTGTAGAAGATAGAGAAGGACCTACAATTACTTATAAAGATACGATTACTATTACTGCTGGTAATAAAGTTGATTTACTTTCTGGTGTAACTGCTACTGATAATAGTGGAGAAGATATTAAAGTAAATGTTGAAGGTGATTATGTTACTAGTAAAGAAGGAACATATGAATTAAAATATGTTGCTAAAGATAGTTCTGGTAATGTGACTAAAAAAGATTTTAAATTAGTTGTTAATAAAAAACCAGTTGTTAACACTCCTAGTCAATATGAATTTAGAAATGAAGATGGAGAATTTACTACATCTAAGGGATTTAAAGGAGTAACAAAGAATGGTATTACATATATTGATGGTTTATTAATTGCAAATAAAACATACGCTTTACCATCTAGTTATGGATCTGGTTTAAATGCAAAAGTAAATGAAGCTGCTAATAAGATGTTTAGTGATGCTAAAGCAAAAGGTTTTAGTTTATGGATAGCTAGTGGTTTTAGATCTTATAACACTCAAAGAAATCTATATAACGGATATGTTGGTAGAGATGGAAAAGCTGCAGCAGATAGATATTCTGCTAGACCTGGACATTCAGAACATCAAACCGGTTTAGCATTTGATGTTTGCGATTATGGTTTAAATAATGCTTGTATTAACTCTAATTTTGATAATACGGCACAAGCTAAATGGTTAAGCGAAAATGCCTATAAATATGGTTTTATTCTAAGATTCCCTAAAGGTAAAGAAAATGAAACAGGTTATATATATGAATCATGGCATTTTAGGTATGTTGGGGTAGAATTAGCTACTAAGTTATACAATAACGGTAATTGGATTACTTTAGAAGAATATCTAGGAATTACTAGTGAGTACTCTTATTAGAGGTGAAGATATGAGTAATCGTAATAAGAAAATTAAAGGTAAGATTAATAAGAAGGTTCTAAAGAATATTAAAGAATCTAAATTAATAGAGGAAATACCAGATAGTACTAGAGTAGCATTGGGTAAGTTTTACTTATTTAGTATTATATTTGCTATTCTAATGGGAATTATTTATCCATTCATTCTTATTAATCATTTTGATTTTATAAATCTATTATTAGTATTAATTGTTTTATACTTATTTTATGTATTTATTATATTTGATACAAAGAAAAAGAAAGGTCATTTTAGTTCAGTATTTTATATAGTATTTATCTTTTTAAATACATCTTTAACGATATTTTCTTTAATAAAACTACTAATTAAGTAAAAAAATTAACACTTTTTAACAAAACATGTTATAATTTACTAGTTAGTTATGAGGAGGTGCTTTCAATGAGAACTTATAAAGTAAACTTACCAGAAGGAGTTAAAAAAACATTTGGCGCAAGACGTGGCGTTAAAGTTAGACTTGTTAACAAAAATACTAAGAAAAATAGTAAATAATAAAAGAACTGTTAAACAGTTCTTTTTTATTTTAAATAAAGCTTGATAAACCACTCATACAAATCTTATTAATAAATATTTCGATTTGTTCTGAGTCTTCTTTGCAATTACTCTTAATCCATTCATTAATGATACCTGTAATACCATCAACAATGAAGTTATATATATGGTTTAAGTCATTCTCAGTAGCTTTCTTTAATAGCTTATGCCATTCTTCAATACTTTCATTCTTAACTATATATAATATCTTCTTTAAGAAGTTTGCATCTCCATTAGGACCTAATAGATTTAGGTAAGTGGATTTATCCTTTTTAATAGTTTCAATTGTATTATTAGTAAATGATAATAAATAGTTACGATTGATATTTTTAATATTAATTTTTAATTCTTCAAGTAGTTCTTCTTCATATTTATTAGTGAAATCTTCTACATCAAGATAATACTTGTAGAATGTTGTTCTATTTACTTTAGCTTCCTTACATAACTCTAGTACAGTTATGTCTTTAATTCTTTCTTTATCAATTAATGATATGAAAGCTTTATACAGTTTGTTCTTTGTTTTTAATATTCTGATATCCACTTTTACCACCTACTTAAATTATATTATAACTAAAATATAAAATCAACATAATGTTTATTAAAATTGTAGTTATATTTATTAACTATATATGTTATAATCATAAGAGAATAGGAGTGGTTAATGTGATTAATCGTTTTGTATTAAATGAAACATCTTATTTTGGTTGGGGTGCTAGAGAAGTTTTAGTTCCTGAAATTAAGAAAAGAAAATTTAGAAAGATATTATTAGTAACAGATTCCGGTTTAATTAAGACTGGTATTGCTGATAAAGTAACTAAACTTTTAGATCAAAATAACATTGTTTATGAACTATATAGTGATATTAAACCAAATCCTACTGTTAGTAATGTTAAAAAGTGTTTAAGAGTATGTAATAAGTTCCACTGTGATTCAATTATTGCTGTTGGTGGTGGATCTGCTATGGATACTGCTAAAGCTGTAGGTATTATAGCTACTAATCCTGAATTTAAAGATGTTACATCTTTAGAAGGACTAGCAAATACTGAAAATAAAGCTTTACCAATGATCTTTTTACCAACTACTGCTGGAACTGCTTCAGAAGTAACTATTAACTATGTTATATCTGATAGTGATAGAGAAATTAAAATGGTTTGTGTTGATCCTAATTCAATTCCTGTTCTGGCTATTATTGATACTGAACTAATGGCTGGTATGCCTGCTAGTTTAGCTGCTGCAACAGGTATGGATGCTTTAACACATGCTATGGAATGCTATATAACAAAGGGACATAATGAAATGAGTGATATGTTTGCTTTAAAAGCTATGCATATTATTTATCATAATTTAGAGAAAGCTGTTAATAAAGATAAAGATGCTATTAACGAAATGGGCTTAGCTCAATATATAGCTGGTATGGGATTCTCTAATGTTGGTTTAGGAATTGTTCACTCAATGGCTCACCAATTAGGAGCCGTATATGACACACCACATGGTGTAGCTAATGCACTTCTTCTTCCAACTATTATGGAATGGAATGGAGAAGTTTGTCCTGATAGATTTAGAGATATGGCTAGAGAATTTGAATTAGATGTTGAATACTTATCTGATAAAGAAGCTGTTCAAAAGGTTTGTGAAGCAGTTAGAGGTTTAGCTCTAAGACTTAATATTCCACAACATATTAAAGATGTAGGTGGTAAGGAAGCTGATATTGAAATGCTTTCTGATAAAGCTATGAATGATCCTTGCAAACCTGGTAATCCTCGTGAAGTTACTAAAGAAGACTTTATGATGCTATTTAAAAAATGTTTTTAAGATGGTTTTATAACCATCTTTTTTTTGTTATAATGTTTATGATAGGTGAATGAAATGACATCAGAGGAATTAATAAAGAAAATTGTTGCTAGTGTTAATCCACTTTGGACTGATTTAGAAAAAATTAGATACGTTTATCTAGAAGTAGGTAAAGAATTATCTAAAGATGCAGACTTTTTTTATACTATTGGTGGAAAATTAGGTAAAAAAGGTCTTCCTCTTAATAAATTAGTTGGTCGTTATAATAATATGTTACCTGATGATTTAAAAGTAACTTGTTATCAAGGCGCTTCTATACTAAAAGAAATATATGATGAATTAGGTATTAAATCGAAGATTATTCTTTCTTTAAATAATAATACTGTTTATAAAAACGGCAAAGATACTTATACTTTTAAACATTATTTCCTTGATGCTCAAGATGAACATGGTAATCATTACTTTTTAACAGTAGTATCTGATATACCTAATATTAAGATGAATTTAAAAACTGAACACTTTGCAAAACATATTAATTATAAAAAAGTTATAAATGATCAAGAAATCCAAGTGTATGATGGACCTGAAATACATGAAACGGCATTATCGGATGAAGAATTAAGAAAAATAGATGAAAAGATTGGTTATTTAAATTCAATATATGAGGAACATCGTGAATTAGTATATGATTATGATAATGAAGCATTAAGTCAATTAAGAACTAGTTTGGGTCGTAATGGTTTATATTTAGAACTAGAAGAAATGGATACTAATTTCTATCGTTCTTTATTTAGATTTAATGGTATCGCTGATAAGAAAATAAGTGATATACCTGATAAGGTAAAGGATAAATGGATTCAATTATTGTGTCGTCTTGTTAAAACTAGAATAGAATCTATTATAGGTCATTCAGTTCATGTTAATGAAAAGATTCAAGATGGTTTTAATTATAATCAATGGCTAAAAGAATTAGTTGCTGATATTAATGTATATATTCTTTTATACTGTAACGGTAATAATGTTGATGGTATTTATAAGTTTAAAGTTGATAAAGACTTTAACTTTGATAAATATGCAAGAGATATAAGAAAAGAATATAATCTTAAAAATATTGAATATGATTATGATAATCCATTAGCTATTCTTACAAAGATGAATGCATTAGTTAAATTTATGAATGAACCTGGTGAAAGAAAAGGTAAGTTTTATAAATTATTACAATCACTTTCATATCATTATGTAAGTCCAGAGTATATGTTTGATGAGTCTAAACCTTTAACAACATATTATATTGCTCATAAGTTTTATAAAGTATTTAGTTATATTATGGATACTGAAAGTACAAGAAACTTCTTAAGTGATAAAGATTTTATTACACAGAAAGAATGTATTAAAACAATTATCGGTATGATGTATCCAGAAGTAACAGAAAAGTTAGCTAAAGAAATGACTAATTATAATCCTAAATATCGTCCGATAGAGAATATTATTCAAGTATTCTCATTAAAGAATAAGAAGACGGATGATTATGAATTCTATTTTGATATAGAAAGTTCAAGAATAGGTGAACCAAGTTATTTCTTCTTATATAATCCTAAGAATAATAAATTAACACCTAATTATAGTATTAAAGATGTTTTACAAAATTATATTCCTTTAAATAATAGATTAGTTAATAAAATAGAGGAAGATTTAGATACAAATGAAAAAGGAAGTAGAACCTAGTTGATTCTACTTCTTTTTAATACTTCTATATTGCTTTCAGAAGAATCTCTATTAGAGATTGCAGCTTCGGCAGCAGCTTGTTTTTCTTTTATTCTTTTATCTCTTAATTTTTGTAATTCTGAAAATGTGTTTTGATAGGCAGCCAATCTCTTTTCAATTAAAGAAGGTCTTTCTTCACTAGTAGAAGTTGTTTTCTTAAAGACTGCATTTTGTTCATCTAAAACATCCTCTGGTTTTAGATGTTCACCAGATTGGTCTTGAATTATAAATCCATGTAAAGGATCATCGCCGTGTTTAACGATTACTTCAGTAACTTTACTTTTCATATAATCCTCCTTTTTCAGTATATACATTATAGTTTAGTCTAATATTTCTGTCAAATCTTGAATAGAACACAAATTAGCACTTTCTATTGACAAGTGCTAATTATGATACTATGATAGTTATAGTTTAAGTAATTAAACAAATGGAGATGAATTATTTATATGAAGAAAAAACAATTTAAAACTGAATCTAAGAAAATTCTTGATTTAATGATTAACTCTGTTTATACAAATAGAGAAATATTTTTAAGAGAGTTAGTATCTAATGCAAGTGATGCGATTGATAAACTATACTATAAATCTCTTACTGATAGAAAGGTAAAACTAGATAAAAGTGATTTTAAGATTAAGTTAGTACCTAATAAAGAAGAAAGAACATTATCTATTATTGATAATGGTATTGGTATGACTGAAGATGAACTAGATAATAATTTAGGTATTATTGCTAGAAGTGGTTCTTCTTTATTTAAAGAAATGAATGAAAAGAAAGAAGACATCAGTATTATTGGTCAATTTGGTGTTGGTTTCTATTCAGCATTTATGGTTGCTTCTAAAATTGAAG
Source organism: uncultured Erysipelotrichaceae bacterium (assembly GCA_902795675.1). Classification (GTDB taxonomy): domain Bacteria; phylum Bacillota_I; class Bacilli_A; order RF39; family UBA660; genus Coprovivens. Next base: position 20,019 of record CADBLZ010000023.1, on the reverse strand, counting down.
TTATAAGTAAAGCTTATGGTGAAAAAGAAGCGTTTATGTGGTCATCTGATGGTGCTGATGGTTATTCTATCGAACCAACAGAAAAAGATGAATGTGGTACTATTATTAAGTTATATATTAAAGATAATACTGAAAAGGAAAACTTCGATGAATTTATGGATGATAGAAGACTAGAAGGTATTATTAAGAAGTATTCTGATTATATTAAGTATCCTATTACTTTAGATGTAACTGAAAAGAAAGATGATAAAGAAGTTAAGGAAGAGAAAACACTTAACTCTATGGTTCCTCTATGGAAGAAAGATGAAAAGGATGTTAAACCTGAAGAATATAATCAATTCTATTCTGATAAATTCTATGATTATGAAGAACCATTAAAAGTAGTTAGAAGTCATGTTGAAGGCCAAGTATTATTTGATTCTTTAATGTTTATTCCTAGTCATGCTCCATATGATTACTATACTAAGGAATATGAAAAAGGCTTACAACTATACTCTAATGGTGTTCTTATAATGGATAAGTGTGATGCTTTACTTCCAGATTATTTTAGCTTTGTTAAAGGCTTAGTTGATTCTGAAGATATTTCATTAAATCTATCAAGAGAAACACTACAACAAGATAGACAAGTTAATATAATTGGTAAAGCTATTGAAAAGAAGATTAAGAGTACTTTAGAAGATCTATTAAAAGATGATAGAGAAAAATATGAAAAGTTCTTTGAAGCATTTGGTATGCAATTAAAATATGGTATTTATTCTACTTATGGTATGAATAATGAAATGTTACAAGACTTACTATTATTCTATAGTTCTAAAGATAAAAAGAGAGTTACTTTAAAAGAATATGTAGATAACATGAAGGAAGGACAAGAAAAGATTTACTATGCTAGTGGTGAATCATTAGATAAAGTAGATTTACTTCCTGCTTGTGAAAAGTTTAAAGATAAAGGTTATGAAATCCTATATCTTGTTGAACCAGTAGATGAATTTACTATTCAAGCTTTAATGAATTATGATAATAAGAAATTTGTTAATGTTAATTCTGAAGAAGCAGATGACTCAACAGAAGAAGAAAAGAAAGAATTAGAAAAACTTAATAATGAAGCTAAAGATATGTTTACTTTAATGAAAGATGCAGTAAAAGATGTTAAAGATATTAAGTTTACTAATAAATTAAAAGAACATCCAGTATGTTTAAGTACTGAAGGTAATATATCATTAGAAATGGAAAAAGTTCTAAATCAAATGCCAACTGGTGAAAAGGTTAAAGCTGATATTGTTCTAGAAATAAATAAGGATCATCCTATTGCTGATAAGATTAAAGACTTATATAAGCATGATAAAGATGAATTACAAAATTATACTAAGATTCTTTATGATCAAGCTCGTTTAATTGAAGGATTAAGTATTGATGATCCTACCGAATTAACAAACTTAATTTGTAATTATTTAAGTAAATAATAAAAAGACAACAAAGGTTGTCTTTTTTTGTATAATAAAGGTAGGTGAGTTGATCATGGCAAGTAAAACTAATGTAATGAGAATTCTTGATCAAAAGAAAATAGAATATAAAGTTTATGAAGTAGATCCTAAATTAGTTATTGATGGTGTTACTAACTCTGAACTTATTAACAGTGATCCTAATTCTACTTTTAAAACTTTGGTAACTAAGGGTAAGAGTAAGAATTATTATGTATTCATTATTCCAGTTAATGAGTCATTAGATTTAAAGAAAGCAGCTTTAGCAGTTGGTGAAAAGGAAGTGGAGATGATTCCTTTTAAAGATTTATTAAGTGTAACTGGTTATATTCATTTAGGTTGTTCACCAATTGGCATGAAAAAGCAATACGTAACAGTTATAGATAATTGTGCTAAAAGTTATAATAAAATAATAATCAGCGGTGGTAAAATAGGTTTATCAATTGAACTATCACTAAGTGATTTAAATGAAGTGTTAGATTTAAAATATGAAAATATAACAAGGAGTTAATATGCAAAAAGTATATAAAAGAAATGAAAGAGGATCTTTAATTGTTATAAGTGGACCATCTGGTAGTGGTAAAGATACAATCGTTAATGAATTAGTTAAGAATAATGATAATATTTGGGTAAGTGTGTCTTGTACTTCTAGAGCTCCGAGAAAGGGAGATAAAGAAGGAGAAACTTATTTCTTCTTATCAAGAGAAGAATTTGAAGAAAAGATTAAAAATAATGAGTTACTTGAGTATGCTGAATATAACGGTAATTATTATGGAACACCTAAAGAACATATTGAAGAACATATTAAAAATGGCAAAGATGTTATTTTAGTAATTGAAGTACAAGGAGCTTTAAAAGTAAAGGAATTAATACCTTGGTCAATTGGTATTTTTATTGTTCCACCTACAATGACTGAATTAAGAAGAAGACTTTCTACTAGAGGAACAGAAACTAAAGAAAAGGTATTAGAAAGATTTAAAACAGCTTATAAAGAGATAAATAGAGTAACTGATTATAACTATGTGGTTACTAATGATGAAGTAGATGAAGCCGTTAAAAAGATAAATGCTATTTTACTTGCTGAAAAGTGTAGCGTAGATCGTATAGAAGACGTTTACTTAAATAATGAAGAAGAGGAAATCCATGCTTTATTAATGGATAATGTAAACTTTTCTTCAGCAGATGATGATATTAAAATAAATTAATGTTATTATATTAATAATAGGGAGTGGCTTAGATGTTTGGTAGAGCTCGAAGAATTGAGTTTGTTAAAAAGTTAATATTTATTGCTATCTGTTTAGTATTAATTGGTGTTTCTGTTTATTTTATCTTTAAAGTGGTAGATAAACCTAAACAACCAGTAGCATTCTCATATTTAAATGATTACTTCTATAGTAAAGGATATTCATGTGAAATGCTTACGAAGTCTGGAGGACATTGTTCTTTAACACAAGATGGACTTCGTAAGAGTTTTATTAGATATGATTCAGGATTCCAATACTATATAAAGACAGATACTTATTCTATTGAAATAAAGCATATGTATAAAGTAAGTGATTCAATTACTTTTTATACAAATGAAAAAGCTTTTGATAAGTACAAAGATAAGAAATACAATTGTACAACAGATAATAGTGTTATAGGTAACTTAAAGAAGTGTATGACAGATGAAGCAGAAATACTTACTCTAAATTCATATTTAGGTCAGGTAGAAAGTGCTATCAATGATTTAAATGATATTTTAAATCACTCTGGATATGATAAAGAAGTATTAATAGAAGAATTTGTTTGGAAATAAAAAGAAGATAAGTTTTACTTATCTTCTTTTGCTTTCTTAATTCTTTTTTGTTTCTTAGTAGGTTTTTCTTCTTCTACTGGAGTTTCTTCTTCATGAACTAATAATGTTACATCTTCAGTTACTTGAACTTCATTAGTACTACCACTATCTAATCTAAAGAATACATAACCAACAATTTCAATTACAGCACATGCCATTAAGATTAATCCAACGTAATTAGGACCACTTATTACAGTGTAGATACCAATAAGAATTAATAATACTGGTACTAATATTTGAATCCAATAATTTCTAAATTTATTTTGAAATGAAATTGCATTTACTAATCTATTTAATCCTAGGATTAAGATTATGCCACCAATAGCAAAGTTAAAGATGTTTACTATTTGTTCTCTTAATAGAATAAATACTAGAGCAATTACTAAACTAATAACACCTGATGCTATATCAAATTGATATTTATCACCAGAACTTTTCTTAGCTCCTCCATTTATTAAACCTGAGATACCATATATAGCAAAGATAATACCGATAATAATACTTATAGTTGAGATTACTTCGCTATACCATCTAAATAGTATAAAACCAATTATGAATAATACTACTGGTCCAATTAGAGTTACACGACCTAATAGATTTTTAAATTTTTCCATTATATTCCTCTTTTCTTATTTTAATTATACAACTATAAACATTTAATTTACAATAAAATTAACTGTTTTAACTATCTTTACAATGCACTTATGATATAATTAAAATAATAAAATAGGGGAAAAAGGTGAAGGTATGAACATTGATTCAGTACTAGAACTAATGCGTAAGTACGAGTTTTCATCAACAACAGTCCCTCCTTATCTTTTTGTTAAGGGGAACACTGTTGGTCTTTATTATGCCTTCACAGACCTTAATTATGGTTATCTAGAAAGAGTTAAATACTTTGATGATATGGATCAAGTAGAAATGTTCTTAAAGAAGTTTGCTTGGATTAGAGATAATGGTGAGAAATATAAAGTAAGAATGGTTCTAGATAACTATGAAATTATAAATCCTAAGATTATGTTCTTACGTGATGAGAAGATCATGGTTAAAGGTGAAATGGAAGATATTGATGGATTTGAAGCTAAGAAATTAGAACAAGAAAAACTAGATAGAGTATCTAGATTAATTCTTACATCTGGTAATTTACTTCTTATCTATGACGAAATAAAGAATAATCAAATTAGTTATTTTGCTTCTATAACAGGAGTTAAGAATGAACTAAGAACATTATATTATGAACTTCAAAAAGAAATAGATAAATATAATGGTGTAACAATTGAAAGAGAATTAAAACTACTTCCTGATGTAGCAGATAACTCTGGTATTAATCAAATGATGGAAGTTGCTAATAAAGATAAATATAATCAATATTTAGTTAGATTACCAGATGAACAAGAAGCAGAAGCTTTTGTTAGAGATGTTTGGAATCTAATAATGAATCTAGAATTAAATAGTCGTTATTATCAAGCACAATATGATGAAACTAACATCCGTGGCGAGATGAGAGTTGTTCAAGAGAAGATTGACTATATCAAAGGCTTAAATGAAGAAGATAAAACATTCTTTAAAGAAGATATAATGGCTAAATTCAAGAAGATTAATAAAAAGTATGAAAGTATTAATATTGCCTTATCTGATAATTATATTCAAGAAAAATTAAATGATATTAATAATAAGTATAGTTACTTTGATAAAGTTAATGTTTATAAGCTTCCTGATTATTTAAAAGAAGCAATGAAGAATACTAACTACTTAGAATTAGTAGAAAAATATACACATGAAGAAGTTAAAGATAATGTCTTATCTTTAAATGAAATAATAGCTAATTTAGTAGAACAATTTAATAAGTTAACTCCAGATGAACAAGCTATATTAACTTTATATAATTCAGAATTCAAAGTATATTTTGATATGATTCTTAATATTCCGGGATTTGAAAACTTAAGTCCTAAAGAAATTGCTAATAGAATAGCTAAAGATAGAAGATCTTCTAAAGCTAAATCAATTTGCTTTGATTTAGTTAAGAAGAGATTAGAGCATCCTATTAATAAAGAAATTAAGAGTAAGATCTTTGATAAGATTAGTTTCTTTAACTATAATTCATTTATTGAATCAATAGTTAGAGGCTTAAAGCTAATAAAAAATATTAATAATAAGATGTATATTAATAGTTCTATTAATTTATATTTCTTCTTAGAGGAGGAAACAGAATTTAGTAAGAAGTTCTTCTTATCAGTTACTAATAATATAAATTCTTTATATAAAGAAGTAGATGATAATAATGATATTATCGGTATTGCTAGAATTAAAGAAAATACACCTGTCCTTTATTCCCCTTATACTTTAAGTTTAGGTGATATTTATTCTAAAGATAATGTTAGAATGGCTGTTAATAACAATACTGGCTTTGATTTATTAATTGATACTTCTGATACAAAGATGCTTAAAGATAATAATAAGATTGTTATTGCTAACTATGTATCTAAAAAAGAAAACATTGGTGATGTATCAGTAGTAACTGATATTACATTAAATAAACGTGTTTTATTTAACAATGTAAGTATTGGATCTAACTTAGTTAGTGATGAAGATTTAAAACAAGTTTTAGTAGAAACACAAGAGAAAGCATTAGATGCTGCACAAGCACCATTAATTGCTGGTGTTAATGCTCCGGCACCAAAACCAACAATGCCAGATTCGATTGTACCAAATGTTTCTACAACACCTGTAAGTCCAGAACCTGCATCAGTTGAAAATGTACAAAAAGAAGAAGTTAAGATTGAACCTAAAAAAGAGGTTGAAGAACAAAAACTTGTTCTTAAAAAAGTTAGAAGTACAAGTTTACTTAAGATTAAGAATGCAAATTTAGTAAACCTTTATACTAATACTAGTGGTATAGTTAATATAAAGAAGATAAAGAGAAAGAAAGTTAATAAATTTATTAAGATAAAAGCTAAGTCAGCTGAACTATTAGGCACTAAGACAGTAATAGTTAAAGGTAAAACAAAGAATAAATTTATTAGAATTAAAAAGAAAGGATAATTGATATGGGTTTAAAAGATTTTTTTAAAAACGTTGGAAAGTACTTAAAATTTATAATGGGATTAGAATTTAAAGATTTATTAATTAACTTCTTTAATATAGTTATAGTAGTTCTTATATCTTTAATTGTTTATGTTCCATTAGAAGCTATTGAAGATTTTATAGTAGTATTTATTAGAGGAATAGCTGAAGTAAGTACAACATTTACTTATTGGATAGATGTTGCATTTAAAGCAATTGAAATTGTATTAGCATTCTTAACATTTGTATATTTATTCAATGTAAGATGTCTTGTTTTAATGGATCCTCAAAAAATTAAAAATATGAAGAGTGGTCAAAAAACACAAGAAGCTGAAGAAAATATTGATTTACCTAAAATAAAGAAAGATGAAAAATAATTTTCATCTTTTTTATTTAGACTTGTAAATTCATAAAAAATATGTTACTCTTTTACGTGGAATTTTTACAAGGAATGAGGTAAGTTATATGGATAAAATTATTAATATAGCTGTAGTTGCACACGTAGATGCTGGTAAGAGTACTTTAGTAGATGCATTACTAGAACAAAACGGTGTATTTAGAGAAAATGAAGTGGTTCAAGAAAGAGTAATGGATAGTAATGATATTGAAAAAGAACGTGGTATTACTATTTATTCTAAGAACTGTTCTATTAAATATAAGGATTATAAGATTAATATCGTAGATACTCCAGGTCATGCTGACTTCTCATCAGAAGTAGAACGTATTATGAAGACAGTTGATACAGTAGTATTACTTGTTGATGCAGCTGAAGGTCCAATGCCTCAAACTAGATTCGTATTAAAGAAGGCTTTAGAACAAAACTTAAGACCTATCTTATTTATTAATAAGATTGATAAGAGAGATGCTAGACCTCAACAAGTTGTTGATATGACATTTGATTTATTTATGGAATTAAATGCTACTGATGAACAATTAGACTTCCCAATTGTTTATGGTATTGCTAGAGAAGGTATTGCAAAACTAGATTTAAATGAAGAAAGTAATTCAATTGAACCTTTATTAGAAGTAGTACTTAAACAATGTGAACCATATCAAGGTAGTGAAAGTGATCCATTACAATTACAAGTTAGTTCATTAGATTATGATTCATTTATTGGTAGACTTGGTATTGGTCGTGTTACTAGAGGTTCTATTAAGACTGGTGAAACTGTTGCATTAGTTAGAAACGATGGTAGACAAGATTCATTTAGAATTTCTAAGTTATTTGTTGAAGAAGGAATCAAGAGAGTAGAAAAACAAGTTGCTTATTATGGTGATATTGTTACTTTTGCTGGATGTCCTGATATTTCAATCGGTGATACTGTTTGTGATAAGAGTAAGATTGAAGCATTAGATCCTATTACAATTGATCGTCCTACATTAAGTATGAACTTTATGGTTAACTCAAGTCCTTTTGCTGGACAAGATAAGAAATCTAAATTCTTAACTAGTAGACATATTAAAGATAGATTAGATAGAGAACTTGAAACTAACGTTGGTCTTGAAGTTGAAGAACTTCCTGGATCAGATGGATTTAAAGTTAGTGGTAGAGGTGAACTTCACTTATCAATTTTAATTGAAAATATGAGAAGAGAAGGTTATGAACTATCTGTTTCTAAACCAGAAGTATTATATAAAGAAATTGATGGTACTAAATGTGAACCATTCGAAAAGGTTATTGTTAATGTTCCATCTACTTATTCAAGTACTATTATAGCTGACTTACAAGAAAGAAAAGCTACATTAGAAATGGTTAATAACGGAGATAATGATTACGTTCATTTAGAGTTTAGTGCTCCTACTAGAGGACTTTTAGGTTATAGAAGTGCATTCATTACTAACACTAAGGGTGAAGGTATTATGATTCGTTCATTCGATTCTTATAAACCTTATGTTGGTGAAATTTCTGGACGTAAGAATGGTGTTTTAGTTTCTATGGAACAAGGTAAAACATTAGGTTACTCATTATGGAACTTACAAGACAGAGGTACATTAATTGTAAATCCTGCTGAAGACGTATACATTGGTATGATCGTTGGTATTCATAATAGAGATAATGATTTAAATGTTAACCCATGTAAGAACAAAGAAATGTCTAATACAAGAAGTAAAGCTGCAGATGATGCAATCGCTTTAGTTCCACCTAGAACATTTAGTTTAGAGGAAGCTTTAGAGTTTATCCAAGAAGATGAACTTGTAGAAGTTACTCCAGGTAATATTAGATTACGTAAAAAGATTCTAGATCCAAATGAAAGATATAGATTAAATAGAAAATAGGTTTAAACCTATTTTTTATTTGCTTTTTTATTATATTTACTTATAATAAACAAACAGAGATGATTATTATGCAGATATTTAAGTTAAGTGTTGAACAAATTGAAAAGATAACTAATGCTGATATCTTTAAAAACATTACTAATTATATTCAAGCAGATGAACCAGTAGTTTATGGTATTAGAGATTATAAAGATGATGAAGATTATAAACTATTAGCTACTGATTATCGTAACTTTTACTTAGTAGACAAAAATATGAAAGCAATTGTTGTTGAATTAGACGAACAAGGTTTTATTACTAATATCGATACCAATTGCGGTTATAATGTTATGTTTGAAAATGATGATTTATGTTTTTATAACACTGAAAGTGGTAATTTATCTTGGATATATAACAGTAAACCAGAAGATGGTGAAAAGAAGTTTGTATCTTATAGACAATATAATCCAAGAGATAATTATTCTTTAGAACTTAGATATGCTGTTAATGGAGATCATCCAGAAACTAATAAGATGATATATAGTAGTAGTCTTAGTAATCTAGATCGTATCTTATTTAGTTATGATTGTTTCTCTTCTAGTAAGAATCCATTTAAAAGAATGAGAGATTTTTCATTTCATAAGGTAAATGTTAGAAATGCTAGACAAAAGATGTTTGTTAGAACTGTGTTAGAAACTAGAAAAGGTAATTGTTATGCTAGTATTCTTCCACATAAAATATATCAAGAAGGAGACTTACTAGATGGTATTCAACGTTATGGATTTGAAACCAAAATACCTAATTTTGTCTTAGATGTATACAATAATACAGATCCTGATATTAATAAATTATTAATATATATTGATTTACTATGTAATATGTCTAGTAAAGAAATATCTGAAAAAGGTTTAAAAATAAAAATTACAAATTAAAATAATATGTTATACTATTACAAGAAAAGGGAGTGACCTCGATGAGAGAGTTAACTGAACAAGAACAAGTTAGAAGAAATAAATTAGAAGAAATTAGAAAGGTATGTAATCCATATCCTGAAAAATTCGAAAGAACACATACAATTAGTGAAGCTAGAGAATTAGAAGACGGAACTAAAGGTGTTAAGGTTGCTGGTCGTATTGCTTTTGCAAGAAAGATGGGCAAATTATCATTTGTTAGAATTAGAAATCTAGAAGATGGTATTCAAGTACAATTTAAAGTAGATACTTTAGGTGAAGAAAAATACGATTTCTTTAAACGTTTAGTTGAAACTGGTGACTTTATTGGTGTTACTGGTGAAGTTATTACTACACAAACTGGTGAAAAGACTATTAATGTTGAAGATTTTGAATTCTTAGGTAAAGCTTTAAGACCATTACCAGAAAAATTCCATGGATTAGCTGATCAAGAAGTTAAGTATAGACAAAGATATGTTGATTTAATTATGAATCAAGATTCTAGAGATATTTTCTTAGGTAGATCTAAGTTCTATTATTTCTTAAGAAAATATTTAAATGAAAATGGTTTCTTAGAAGTTGAAACACCAATCGTTCAAACATCTGTATCTGGTGCTTCTGCTAAACCATTCTATACACATCATAATGCTTTAGATATTGATTGTAATTTAAGAATTGCACCAGAATTATACTTAAAACAATGTATTGTTGCTGGTTATGATAGAGTATTTGAATTAGCTAAATGTTTTAGAAATGAAGGTATGGATCCAGAACATCTTCAAGAATTTACTCAAGTAGAATGGTATGCTGCTTATTGGTGTTTTGAAGATAACATTAAGTTCTATACTAAATTCATTCAAGAATTATTAATGCATTTAAAGGGAACTACTACGATTACTTACCAAGGAACTGAATTAGATTTCTCTGGTGATTTTGCTAGAATTAATTACTGTGAAGAAATGAAAAAAGTTTTAGGTGATGATTTCTTAGATGTTGAAGATCCTGAAGAATTAAAGAATAGAGTAGTTGAAAAAGGCTTATTTAAGATGGATGAATTAAATGATTATCATTCATTATCTCAAGTAATCGACTTTGTTTATAAGAAGACTATTAGAGCTGGTATTGTTCAACCTACTATTATTTATAATTATCCAGCTGTATTAATTCCTCTTGCTCGTCGTAATGATGAAGATGAAAAGAGAATTGATGTATTCCAAGTAGTTGCTGCTGGTACTGAATTATGTAAGGCTTATTCAGAACTTGTTAATCCATTCCAACAAAGAGCTTCTTTTGAAGATCAATTAAAAGCTAAAGCTCAAGGTGATGATGAAACTATGGATTTAGATGAAAATTACTTAATGGCTATGGAACAAGGTATGCCACCTATTTCAGGTTTAGGATTTGGTATTGATAGATTAATGATGTTAATCTATGATGCTCCTAATATTAGAGATGTTGTTTTATTCCCTATTATGAAACCTGAAGATAATAAGTAAAATAAAGTTATCTATTTAGATAACTTTTTTTATGCTATAATATTTAACGTAGGAGGTTTATTATGGTAAAAACAAATAATAAAAAAGTAGAGAAAAAAGAATCTACTAAAGATACATTAAAAGAAGAAAAGATTGTTAAAAAGTCTAATGGTAAGTTCTTATTAATAATCGGTATTATTGTCTTCATGTGTATAATGACTTGGATTGTTAAACCAGGTTTATATAGTAATGGTGAATTTATAGCATCAGAATCTATTATTAGAAATGGTATTTATGATTTATTCTTCACATTAAGAAATACTATTTATTATAATTCAGATGATATTGTGTACTTATTACTTGTTGGTGCATCTTATGGTATTTTATCTAAAACAAAAGGTTATAGTAAGTTAGTAACAAGTCTTAGTGAAATAGTTACTAGATATCGTTTTGCTAGTATGTGTATTGTTACTTTAGTTTTAGGTATCTTTGCATCTTTAACTAGTAATATTTTAAGTCTTGTATGGTTGATGCCATTTATTGTATCTGTCTTCTTAGAAGCTAGAGAAGATAAGTTCACTGCATTACTTGCTGCTGTTGGTGGACCACTTATTGGTTTAGTTGGTTTAACTTTTGGTACTTATACTAATCTTCAACTTATGACAATAATGGGTCTTGAATATAGTTCTGCTATTTGGTTAAAGATTTTAGTATTTATTGTTACTTATGGTTTCTTTAACTTATTCGCTTGTTTAAGAATGAGAAAAAATAATGGTAAGATTGATGATACTGATGCTGATATATTTAAACCAATTGAAGTAGATGAAAGTACTGTTAAAAGATACTATAGAGCTAAAGTATGGCCTACAGTTTTAGGTTTAGTAATTGTTTCTATAATTGGTATTCTAGCTTTCATTAACTGGAGCGCTAGTTTCAATGTTACAGCATTTAATGGAATTATTAATTCAATTGCTAAAATTAGAATTCATGAAGTTCCATTCCTAGCTAATATTTTAGGTTTATCTGCTAGAGAATTTGGTAGTTGGACTATTTTAGGTTTAGGTGTTGTATTATTCTTAACTTCTATCGTTTTAGGTTTAATTAGTAGAATGAGTTTTGACTCTCTAGTTGAAGAATCTTTAAATGGTATTAAGAAGTTTATTAAAGTAATATTCATGTATATTATCATTCAATACTTCTTTGTATTTATGAATGTTGATATCTTACTATATAATGATCGTTACTTAAATACTGCTGCTTACTTATGGCCAGTAACATTAATTAATGCTATTATTGGTTCTAAGTTTAGTGTTATTAGAATATTCTTTGGTGGTTTAGTTGGTGGCTTATTCATGGTTAATCCAGAAAACTTAGGTTACACAGTTGGTGGATACCTATATGCTGCTTATAGTGATCATCTATTAGGTTCTGCTTTTGCTTTAAGAGCTGGTTATGCATTTGGTCAATTATTTGTACCTACAGCTTTAATCTTAATGCTTGGCCTAACTTATTTAGATATTCCATACACTACTTGGTTAAAGAGAGTTTGGAAACTATTAATACCTGTTTTAATGATATTATTATTAGTTTCATTCGTATTAGCTTAATAAAAAGTGATTTTAAATCACTTTTTTATTTTGTTATTATTTAATAGTTTTAATTTTTATGTTAATATAAAGTTACTTAAAGATTAATGAAAGGAAGATATGTTATGAAAATATATAATACTTTAGGTGGTAAAGTCGAAGAATTTGTTCCAATTAATGATGGAAAAATCAATATGTACGTGTGTGGTCCAACAGTATACAGTTATGCACACGTTGGTAACATGTGTCCCGTAATTGTCTTTGATACTGTTTATAGATATTTTAAATATAGTGGATACGATGTTAAATATGCTTCTAATTTTACTGATGTAGATGATAAGATCATTAAAGCAGCTAAAGAAGAAGGTATTAGTGAAAAAGAATTAACTGATAAGTTTATTGAAATTTACTTAAATGATGTTAAAGCTCTTAACTGCTTAGATATTGATTATCGTCCAAGAGTTACTGAGACTATGGATGAAATAATTCAATTTATTCAAGATTTAATGGATAAAGGGGCAGCTTATCAAGTTGGCGATGATGTTTACTTTAGAGTAGATAAAGTATCTGACTATGGTGCATTAAGTGGTCAAGTAAAAGAAGATCTTGCTTATGGAAATAGAATAGATGTTTCTGATAATAAGGAAAACCCTTATGACTTTGTTTTATGGAAGAAAACAGGAGAAGGTATTACTTGGGATTCACCATTTGGTGAAGGAAGACCAGGATGGCACACTGAGTGTGTTGTTATGATTAATAAGATATTTGGTAATAAAATAGATATTCATGGAGGAGGAGTAGATTTAAAATTCCCACATCATGAAAATGAAATAGCCCAAAGTAAAGCACATAGTGGTTCACCTTTAGCTAATTACTGGATGCATAATGGTCATGTAATGGTTAATGGTGTTAAGATGAGTAAGTCTTTAGGTAATTTTATCTTAGTTAAAGATTTAATTGCTAAGTATCCTGCTAATGTAATTCGTTTAAGCATACTTAAGTCTGGATATAGAACACCAATTGATTTTACGGAAACTTTATTTAAAGAGTGCATAACAATTGATGATAAGGTTAAAAATGCTCTTAAACAAGCTGATTTACAAATTGCTCTAAATAATTTAGAGACTGGTAAATTAACTCATGATGATAAGATTAATGAAATTATGGATAATGATATGGATACTCCTAATTTAATTACTTATTTATTAGATTTAGTTAAAGAATTAAATAATAAGATTAGAAGTAAAGAAGATTTTATTGAAACATATGATAAGATCCAATTAGTTAATTATGTTTTAGGTTTAGTTTATAATAAAGTAACATTATCTGATGAAGATAAAGAAACTTATAATAAATGGATTGAAGCTAGAAATAATAAAGACTTTGAATCTGCTGATAAATATAGAAATGTTTTAATGGAGAAGGGTATTATTTAAGATGGTAGTAATTTATTTTTTAATAATTGTTATTAGTGTATGTTGTTATTTTTATGTTATGAGTATTTATAAGAAGTATAAGAATGCTACTGTTACTTCTAATAAGACTGGTTTAGATACAGCTAGAGAAATACTAATGGCTAATGGTTTAGCTAGTATGTATGTTATTGAAACTAAAGGTAATTTAAGTGATACATATGAAAGTGGTCAAAAAGTAATTAAGTTATCAACTGATGTATATCATAATGCTAGTATTAGTAGTGTTGGTATTAGTGCTCATCAAGCTGGACATGCTATTCAAGATAAAGAACAAGATAATTTAATTAAACTTAGAGAAGTTATTTATCCTTTAGTTAGATTTGCTAACTTTATGGCTTATATTTTATTCTTAGTATCTTTAGTACTAGGATTAGATAATGGTTTATCTTTATCAGCAGCTATCTTACTATTAGGTATTATTGCTGATGCAGCTATAATTCCAGTAGAATTAGATGCTAATAAGAAAGCAATGGCTAATATTAAGAATTTAAATATATGTACTGATCAAGAATTAAAAGAATTAAATATCTTATTACAATCTTATTCAATTATTAACTTAGGTGGTATTGCTATTGATTTAGTAAACTTATATTACTATATAGTTAATGAAATTAATAAAAGAAGATAATGATATCTTCTTTTTTTATGTTATAATATTCTCTAGAATAGGTGAGATATAATGGACAACAAAAAGAACCCAATGATGGTCCCTAATAAACAAAGATATGATAATGTAATGTACGGTGTTAACGTTAGTAATAGAGAAGAAGTAGAGAAAGCTTATAAAGCAATGAGAAGACAACATACAAGAATGACACTACTTGCTATTCTTGTTTTAGTAATACTTGCTATACCAGTTTCTGACTTTGTCAGAGTTAAATTCTTTGATAAAGCTCCTTTCATAGCTATTAAGAAGAAAATAGAAAATGGTTACTCTTATCAAGGATTAGGTTATGTATTTACTAAATGTGATGATGGAACAACTTATTTAGAAGGTGTTCAAACTAAGAGTTGTACTGATAATACATTAACTAAGTATTCTGATATTATTAAGAATAATCTAAAATCTTATTTAATTAATAATAAATACATTGATAAAGTTAATTTAGTAGATATTGAATTTAATGAATTAGAATTAGATGAAGAAATAGATAATCAACAAATTGTTTATTATGCTGATACAACTATTAAGTGTACTGATGGTTCTAACTGTATTATAAATAGATTCAAAGAACAAGATGATGAAACAACATATAAGTTATATTTAACACTAAGTAGAGCTAATGAAGTTGTTAATGTTGAAACATTCAGAACTTCAGGTAAGAAGTATGATGAAATAGTTGAAGATTACAAAACACAATTAAGGGAATACTTTGTTAATACTGCTATTGCAGATGACGCTAACTTAAAACATTTCCAAGTAGAACTATTAAATAATTATGCTCGTCGTAAGTATGATGGTATGATTTATCAAGATTGTTACTTAATTAGAGTATCTTATACTTGTGGAGATGCTGGTAATACTTGTATTGATTATACTCAATTTAAGTATGAAGGTATGAACTTAGCGTTTGATGCTGTTATGTTTGTTAATGGCGAGAATAAGGTAGTTAAAGTAATTAAACCTGATTTATTAGAAATATAAAAGATGAATAGAAATTCATCTTTTTTTATGCTTCTAGTATCTTTTATTAAATTGAATAATATGTTATTATTTAGTATAGGTGATAGTCTATGAAAGTGAGACAAATTGATAATGCTTCATATAGTAAATTATTAATAGTTCTTGGTAATTCCATAGACTATATAATATCTACTATAAGTAATATATCTGAATTCTATGCTAAAAGAATAAAAATGGATTTTGATAGATATAAAGATGAGAAGACAACTAAGACAATAAAGAAGAATGTTTATAATAACTTATTTAATCTATTAGATAAAGTATCTAGTAAAGAGAAAAAGATTGATAATAATCATTTAATATCTTTATTAAACGTTAATCTTAAAAAGAAATTAATTGATTTATGTGCTCAATATGATATCAATAATATTGATGAATTAATTAAACTAAGTGATAGTGATTCAATTAGTACTATCTTAAAAAATTACATTAAGAAGTATATTGAAGTAGATAAATTATTAACAAGAAGTATTAATTATAAAGCAGCTGTTAATAATATTAATAACGATTATTTAAAGATCTTCCAAGATTTAAATAGAGCTAAGAAGAGAGAAGAAGTAGTTGATCTACCTAAGAGTAAAGCTAAACCAGATTTATTCTATGAAGCTTTAAATAATAATCATGATTTAATATTTGATTCTAATGAAAGTATCAATAATAGAGAAGCTGTTAAAAGAGAGTATTTAACTAAAGTATTTGATTTAAAAAGAAGAATGAGAAAAAACTTAGTTCAATCTATCGATATTAAATATGATTTAGATGAATACTATAAAATTAGTAGTCTTGTACTTAACCAATTATATAATGAATTATTTATGAATAATGGTGTTCCTTATGAAGTAATTAATACTTATGGAGGAAGTACTTTATTAGATGAATATGATAAGATATTTGATTCATTTACTGAGAAAGTAGAAATGTTACCTAAATATATTACTAATATATTTAAGAGTGATAATGATAAACTAAGAATGAGAAGTTTATATTTTAAGAATATTAAAACTTTAATTCCTTCTCGTAATGATATTGTTAATGCTTTAAATACTATTACTTGTAATCAAATCAAGAGTAATATGTATGAAGTATTAAATAGAAGAGAAGAAGATATTGAAGAATTAACACAATACTTATCTATTGATGAAGTAGTTAATTTATATCGTGAATTAGAGATTATTCTTAAAGATGATGCTTTTGTAAGTAGAAGTAATCACTTTATTAGAGATTTTACTAGAATTCAAGAAATCTTCTGTAAGCTTGTTTATAATAAGTATGGTTATAAAGCTGAACCTAGAGATGTTGAGTTATATTTAAGAGAAATATGTCATAAAGTATTTAATGAAGAAGCTATGTTTGATAAAGTTAAATACGATAGTGATTATAGATTCTTAAGAGCTGCATAATAAAAGAGAAGTAATTTATTACTTCTCTATTAATTTGTCTATTTTTTCAACAATGTCTCTATTATAACTATTTAAGTTATGGAATTCTTTTGTTGGTTTAGAACATGTTTTTAGGTATTCTAAGATATTATTATGAACTTCTATTTTTAATGGAAGATATCTAGTTAGATATACTGGAGCAATGATATCTAAACCTAGGGTATATGCTTCTAGTAGAGATATACAACAACCTTCATATCTTGATTCTGTTATATAACCATCCATTTGATTTAAGTATTTATATGGATTGTCATCACTATTTAGAATAGTTATGTAATCATTAAGATTATTCTTATCAATTAGTTTAATTAAGGTATCTTTATATTCTCCTTCACCTAATATATATAAGTGAATATCTTTACGAAACTTAATTAATTCTTTCATATCATATACTAAGATATCAAAACCTTTTTGATATGTTAAACGTCCCATAGATATTAAGTTATATTTTTTATTATCAATCTTTATTCCTAGTTTATCATGACATTTATTTTGAATATCAGTTGTATTTATTATATTAGGTATTACTAGGTATTCTTTTTTTAGTTTAATAAATGTTTTTAAGGAATTAAGTGATTCATCTGAAACGGATACGATAGTATCATATTTATGGTATTTAGATTTAGTTATATGGTCATGATATAACATCTTTATGCTATGTTTATTCATTTCTTTGATGTCATTATGATTATATAAGACGTATTTATTAGCATTTAATGTTAATGATAATTCAGTTGTATTAAATGTAGATGGATCATAATTTATAACAACATCATAATATTTGCTAATATTTATTTTATGACATATAGCATTACTAATGCGGAATGGTAGATAGTTAAATAAACCAAAGTATTTATTTAATGAGATAATATGAACATTTTTGTTCAATATATCACGATAGAATAATTCGTCACTAAATAGATATAGATCAACGTTGTATTCGTTGTAATCTATAATATTTAGAATATTTATTAGCGATTTCTGTATTCCACCTAGAGCTAGATTGTTAGTAACAAATGCTATATTCTTCATACGTTCCACCTATTATAATTATATTATTATTTACTAATAAGTGCAAAGAATAAAAAAACAATAAGTTTTACTTATTGTTTTTTCTATATTCTTCTAGAACGTGTCTTATAATATCCATTCTTCCACGATGTGAACAAACTTGCGTTAAATCGAAGCCTGGGCGACGGTTACCTTCAATGATTACAGGACCATTATTTGTAACTGATACGTCCCAACCAACTACTAGTATTTTATCTGATTCAAGAGAAGCTTTTTTAACAGTTTCCTTTACTTCATCAAATAAAGGTATTTGGAATCCATCAAACTTAACGTGTGTTAATGGATGAGTTTCATATTCATTTAAGTCTTTATCTAGAGCATTACCAATTAGTTTACCTGTTTCTAAATCAATTTCACAAGCCATTCCACCAGCATGGAAGTTATCTACAGCATTAACACCATTACCAATTCTTAAACCAGCCCATAGTATTTCAGGTTTACCATTATTGTTAAATGTAATAATACGTATTGTATTACATGAAGTAGGACATAGTTCGTTTAGTTTATCGTGTTGAACTACTAGATCTTCTAGGAAGATTCTGTTTTTAACACATTCGTCATAGTAAGCATCAATATCTTTGATATCTTTAGTATGAACTTTTTTAACATCAGCACCACCTAAACCATCATATGGTTTACTCATGAATGTATCATGCTTCTTTAAGTATTTCTTAAATTCTTCTTTAGTTACATTTTCTGGTACGATGAAATCTCTTTTAGTATATTCTTTAAAATCTTCTAAGAAAGATGGTTTTATAGTATATCTTGTTTTGTATTGAGAAGGAGATACTGTTTCATAGAATGTATTTTGTATTTTAATACCAGCATATTCTTTCTTCTCATTATGTTTCTTTAAATAGAATTGATAATTTAAATAATCAGTTAAACCAACACCATATCTTAAGATACTGTAATATGTGTCAATTAGTAGTAACGGATATGATTTGTTATATTGTTTAGCTTTAGCTTTTAGTTTTTCTTTAAAGCCTTTGTAATTGGCACTAAAAATGTATGAATAAAAAGCCATATATATCACCAATTTAATTCTATCATAAGTATTAATTAATGTGATAAGTTATAACATTTTATTTACACTAAAAAAGAGATATTTCTATCTCTTTACTAATACTCTAGTTCCTTCTTCAACGTAAGGATCTAATTCTAATGTTTTATCTAATGGCATGTTAACACAACCGTGAGAACCATTAGTTAAATATGTTTCTCCACCGTATTCATCTGGTTTACGCCAGTTATCAGCGTCATGTAAGCCGATACCACCATCGAAACCGTTGAATTTTTTAGATCTAGCTCCACCCATTAGGTAAGCATCGTTAACATCGGCACGACATCTAAAGTCACCTTCATTTGTTGGAGTACTAGGTTTACCAGTAACTACTTTTGTAGTCATAGCTACTTGGTTATCTGAATATACAATTAAGTCTTGATCAGATAGGTCAACGACTACGAATGTATTATCTTCAATAACTTGGCAATCTGCTTTATCTACGAAAGCAGGACCTTCAGATGTTTTGATTTCGTATACTGTATCAGTTTCGTTATATACTTCACATACATCGAAGCTTTCTAGTTCTCTTATGAATGATATCTTTTCAGTATCATCATATAGAGAAGCACCAGCATTAACAATTACTACTTTTGTAAATGGATCAGCATAAACTGGTCTTGTAGATAGGTTAACATCTTG
>CADBLZ010000022.1 GCA_902795675.1 uncultured Erysipelotrichaceae bacterium | reverse complement strand
TATTATTTTTAGTAACTTTATTTGTTGTAGATTATATAAGTGTTATCTCATTAAAACAATTACCTAGATTCTGTACTATAAAAACTAGTAACGGTTATGTTTATGAATGAGAAAACCCACTATATACTGTATATAGAGTAAATAGTAATAGCAAAAATGAATATATAATTGTTGATACTAAAAAAGAATATACAATTGATACTGTTCCAGTAGTTCCATTTAATAGAAGTAAATCTGGAATTGATAATATTATCAAATACAAGAATAAATATGTTGGTAATAACAGTAATGACATGAATTTAATTTCATCATTACCACTATCAGAATATGGTTTTGTATTTGAAATCAATCCAGACAATCTAGGAATTACAATTGATTACCATATTACAGATTGGTATATAAATGAGAATTACTATCTAGAAAAAAGTATCGTTTATAATTCGGTTTCAATATTTGCTTTAATCGATAATGTTGAATACATAAAGTATAACTTCAGTGGTAAAACATATGAAGTAAAAAGAGAAAATGTTGAAAATAATTTCCCAAATTATAAAGATATCGTAAAAGATGGCATTAATAAAAAAGCATTTAATAAATATCTAGAACAAAAAGTATCAGATATAGAATTCATTGAACAATGCTTTAATAGTTTTGTATCAGAATAATATAATTTAAAGACTAGAGAAATCTAGTCTTTTATTATTAAAAAAGTTCTACCAATAGTAGAGTAAAGATTGAACATATAACAAGTATTATATTGTATAATTAAGATGTCAGAGGAGGGTATATGAAAGATATTGATTTTGGAAATTATTTATTTCAATTAAGAAAGGATAATAATCTAACACAGAGATATGTTGCTTACCAATTAGAAGTAAGTGATAAAGCAGTTAGTAAATGGGAAATGGGTAAATCAAAACCAGATTTAGACAAACTTAAAACATTAGCTGCTCTATATAACGTATCTCTAGAAGAGTTATTGAACTTTGATTCAGAAAGAAAACAAGTAAAAATAACTAAGATCGTTTTAACAGGTGGTCCTTGTGCTGGTAAGACAACAGCACTAAGCTGGATCAACAACTATTTTACTAATCGAGGTTATACAGTACTATTTGTTCCTGAAACAGCAACTGAACTAATCACTAACGGTGTTGCTCCATGGACATGTGGAACGAGTGTAGACTTCCAAGTAACACAAATGAAATTACAAAAATATAAGGAGCAACTATATGAAGCTGCTGCAAGAACAATGAATAATGAAAAAGTATTAATTGTTTGCGACCGTGGTATGTTAGATGCTAAAGCATATGTTAAAGATGTCGAGTTCAAAAAGATTCTAAAAGAATTAGGAACTACTGAAGTTAAAGAAAGAGATGAGTACGATGCTGTCTTCCACTTAGCTACAGCAGCTAAAGGAGCAGAAGATGCTTACACATTATCTAATAATGCAGCTAGAACAGAAACTCCAGAACAAGCTAGAGTACTAGATGATAAAGTTATATCTGCTTGGACAGGACACCCACACTTCAGAATTATAGATAATAGTACTGATTTCGAAGAAAAGCTAGAAAGATTATTAAAGGAGATTACAACATTTATGGGAGAACCAGTACCTTATGAAATAGAAAGAAAATATATTATATATTTTCCAGATATAAAAGAACTAGAAAAAATGCCTAATTGTACTAAAGTAGATATTGTCCAAACTTACTTAAAGAGTGTAGATGATACTGAAAGAAGAGTAAGAGCAAGAGGCATCGACGGAGACTACATGTATACTTTAACTGAAAAAAGAAAAGTATCAGACATTAAAAGAGTCGAAGTTGAAAAAAGAATTACTCAAGATGAATATATTCAATATCTTATGGAAGCAGATAATAACTTACATCCAATTCATAAAACAAGATATTGTTTATCTGAAAACAATCAATATTTTGAAATAGACATATATCCTGAATGGGATAAGCAAGCTATCATGGAAATAGAATTATCAGATGAAAATGAAAAGATCCAAACACCTTCATGTATTAAAGTATTTAAAGAAGTTACAGAAGATGATTCTTATAAAAACTATAACTTAGCTAGTAACATGCCTAAACAACTTATTAGAAATAAAAAAGACTAGAGAAATCTAGTCTTTTAAACCCATAAAGATGTTAGAACGAAGCTTCATATATTTATGATATAATGAATAGGTCAATTATTCCTATATATAAAAAATAGAATAAATGAAAAAGGAAAACAAAATATGCAAGAAGTTTATAATTTTTTAAAAGAAGCT
Source organism: uncultured Erysipelotrichaceae bacterium (assembly GCA_902795675.1). Taxonomy (GTDB): domain Bacteria; phylum Bacillota_I; class Bacilli_A; order RF39; family UBA660; genus Coprovivens. The sequence goes on along the minus strand of CADBLZ010000022.1, from coordinate 1,177 downwards.
GGTGTTTATTACTTAGCAACAGTTGATGGGGACAAACCTAAAGTAAGACCTTTTGGTACTGCTGAAATATTTGAAAATCATTTATATATTCAAACAGGTAAAAAGAAAGATGTATTTAAACAAATCGAAACTAATCCATATGTTGAATTATGTGCTTTCAATAATGGTACTTGGATTAGAGTATCTGGCAAGTTAGTTTTAGATGATCGTATCGAAGCTAAAAAAGATATGTTAGATAAAAATTCAGACTTAAGAAGTATGTATGATGAAAACGATGAAAATACAGCTGTTCTTTACTTTGAATCAGGTAAAGCTGTAATATCTTCATTTACATCTGCACCTAAAGAAATAGAATTTTAGAGGGAATATATATGAAAAACAACCGTGAAAAAATCGTTATAAAGGTAAGTATTATAAGCATTGTATCTAATATATTATTAGCAGGATTTAAAGCCTTTGTTGGTTTACTATCTAACTCCATTGCTATTATATCTGACGCTGTAAATAACTTAAGTGATGCTTTATCTAGTATTATTACCATTATTGGTACTAAATTAGCTGGTAAAGCACCGGATAAAGAGCATCCATATGGTCATGGAAGAATTGAGTACATAACATCTTTACTTGTATCAGCAATCGTTTTATACGCAGGTTTAACTGCTTTAGTAGAATCAATTAAAAAGGTAATTAATCCCGAAATACCTGATTATAGTGCCGTTACATTAATAATCTTAATAGCAGCTATCTTTGTTAAATTCATTTTAGGTACATATGTTAAGAATAAAGGTAAAGAAGTAAATTCTACCTCATTAGTAGCTAGTGGTTCAGATGCTTTTAATGATGCTATATTAGCAATATCAGTATTAGTATCAGTTATTATCTATATGATATTTGATATCAGTTTAGAAGCATACGTTGGTGTCGGATTATCTATTTATATTCTTAAAACCGGTTATGTATTAATTAGAGAATCAGTAGATAACATGATGGGGTTAAGAGTAGAAAGCAATTTAGCACGTAGTATCAAAAGAGATATTCAACAAGAACCTGAAGTTCAAGGTGTATTTGATCTAATTCTAAATGATTATGGTCCTGATAAATATTCTGGATCAGTTCATATTGAAATAGCAGATACTCTAAAAGTATCAGATATTGACAAAATATCTCGAAGAATATC
>CADBLZ010000021.1 GCA_902795675.1 uncultured Erysipelotrichaceae bacterium | reverse complement strand
TGAATAGTCAGAAAGGAGCAGAAGTATTGATTAATAACGTGGTATTAACAGGTAAAATTTTTAGAATCGGAAGAATTAGACATAGACTAGATGAATGTATGTTTATTATAAATCCAATATAATTCTATTTAAATAACAGCTTATTTTTTTTACTTATATTATGATATAATTTAATATAGAATAGGTGAGAGTATGGAAGAGGCTTTAAGACAATTCTATGATTTTTTTAATACTGGTCTTGAAGACTCTTTAGAAGGTCTTATAGTAGAGGGATTACTACCTGAAAATCCTACTGAATTAGATATAGTTAAAATTAAAGATATTATTATAGATAGATTCTTACCTTCTTTAAAACCATACTTATATGATGAAACTTTTTATGAATATATAGCTAATAGTGATTTAGCTGATGCATTTAAATTAATAATGCCAGATGAATATATATCATTTATTGATCAATATGTATTAGATGGTAAATCTAATGCTAATTATATATACGATGAAAATGAATATAATCTTTTATTAAATAAAGGAATTAGTACGGAAGATATATTATCTAAGTTTCATATTCATAATGATGAATTGCTTTATAAGATTTATAAAGCTAATCCATCATTAAGAGATTTAGTATTAAGTAAATCTTCTAACAAATATATAATTGCTGATTTAGTAGCAGAAGGACATGTAGAATATATAGATAAAGTAGCTCATTTATATGATAAAAGATGGTTAATAGAATTCTTTCCATATTTAATAGATAAAAAACTAGATATAGAAAAACTAATAATATACTTAGAAACTCATTTAGATGATATATCTATAGAATTTACTGATAGTGATGCTCAAAAGTTTATTAATAATAATGGACCATTATCATTAATATTTATTAGTAATATTAATGATAATATGATGAAAGATATATCATACTTTAGTTTAGATGATTATATTAATTACGATTTCTCTTATAAGAAGAGTCCAGCACTATTACATAAGTTATTAGAAGAAGGTAAAGAAGAAGCATTATTTCATACTACACCTGAAGCTATTGATGAAGAAGTATATAACTATATTAAAGAACATAATATATCTATTGATTTAATACTTCAAAATGATAGTTTATGTCAAAGTTATTATGTTAATAAATACTTAATAGAACATGATAACTATAGTAGAGTAAGTAGAATTAATTCTATATTAAGTGATACTAAATCTTTCGATTTAGTATGTGACTTAATAAAAGAAGATAAAATAGAAGGTACTTCTCAAAGTATAGATTTTATTAAAGCTTTATTAAATAATGAAAAACCTAAAGCTCTTTATGATTATGTTAATAAAGATATTATTAGTAGATTAATAGATATGGGTTTACAAGTAGAAGATTGTTATGGTTTTAGTAATAGTAATGACTTCTATTTAGAGTTTATTAGAAGAGGTAATAAAGATGCTATCTTCTTACTAGATAAATATTCTACTAATGTAGATGAATATCTAGATAGTATTACTTATGAAGATTATGTATCTTTTAGAAGTAAACATCCTGATAGAAAAATTGATTTTGATATTATATCTAGACTATATAAAGAAGGACATCTAGATGTCATTAATAACCAAGAGTTAACATATGACTTTGAATTAAAAGAGTTAGGTTTACTAGATCTAACAGAAGAACAATTTAGAGGTTTACCTATAGAAGTACAAAACATGCGTATTATGCAAGAAAAGTATGCAGAATACGTAGATATTAATAAAGCAGCAAAAGAAAAACCAAGTGAAGCATTACTTGATAAAGCAGCCCTTAACGGCATGCCTTATGAAGAAATGATGGAAATAATAAATGAACACTCATACATAAGTCTTTCTATTAATACAGCTCTTATTTATTTAAAACAAGGGCATAAAGATATCATTAACTATGTTTCTAATGATGGTCGTGGAAAGAGTATGGAACTTGCGGAAGAGTATTACAAACAAACTAATGGTGAACTACCTCCACAAGAGTTCTTTAATAAACTATCTTATGGTTCAACTATGGAAGATATGGTTTACTACTATGTTAAGAATGGTAGATTAGATATCTTAGAATTAGTTAATTATATTAACCAAGTAGATCGTATTAAAGAATTAGGTATTAGTATAGATGACTTATTAAAACTAAAACAAGTACCTGATTATTTATTGGCAGAATATGTTAATCATGATACAGAAGATAAAATAATCGATTATATTAAGAATAGTGGTAAAAACTCTTCACCAGTTGTACTTAAGTTATTAAAGATAAGAACTAATCCAGAGAAGTTAAAAGGTTTAAACTTTGATTATATTAATAGCCAAGAAATACTTAAAGTATTTAATGGTAATCTAGATGAAATGATTAAATATATACCAATCGTTGAATTACTTAATAGTAAACTATTAACTAAAGAAATGATTAATAATATTCCAGAAGATAAGATTAAAGAAGCTTTAGAATCTTATAAGTTACAAAGTAAGATAAAAGCACAAATAATAAGATATAAAGTTGAATTAGGTTATGGTGAATATATTAAGTACTATAGTAATTCAATTGATATGGATGTCTTAAAAAGAGCTATCTTATTAGGTGAAGTATGGCCTAATGAAGATAAAAAAAATGATAAGTATATGTTATATCTTAAAAAGATAACATTTACTAATGAAGAAAAAGAACGTTTAAGAAGTTTACTACCTAGTCATCCTCGTTTATTTATCTTCTTTGAAGATATAATAAATGATAGTAACAAGTTAGTTGAATATATTATTAAATGTCCTGAAATGACTAAATTCATAAAAGATAAAGTTAGTTATAATATTGAATTATTATCAATAATCAATAAAACTAACCCAGAAGTAGTTGCTAGTTTTATTGATAAAGATACACCTAAAGAAGATCTTGTTTCTTTATTATTAATTAATAATGAATTAATTAAATATATACCTGATAGATTTATTGATGAAAGTATTATTAGTTCTATTATTGAGAGTAATCCTTATATCATAGATGATATTAATAAAGTATCATTTAACTTAATATATCAAGCATTTGATAACGGATATGAAGTTAATAGTAAATCTAGTAAGCGAGTTATTCACTCTGCTTTCTTAAAACATAAAGAAATAGATGATAGTTTAGTTTATGGTTTAGGTTTAGAAGGTTTACTAGATATTGCTTTCAGTTATGATTTTAGATTAATAGATAAAAATGATTATAAAGAATTATTTGGTAAATACTTTGAATATTATATAAACCAAGATAAGATAGAATTTATGTATCAAGTTTTATTACGTAACCAAAAGGGTGAAGGTATAGAACATGATATCTTAGCTGATCTAGGTGTTGATTATAATAAGTATTCATCTATTAAAGATAAAGAATCATTTAATGTAGTTTATAATCTAGAACAAAATCCTGATAAGATAAATGATATTAGCTATTTAAGTAATTTAATAGATAGTAGTAATAATAAAGCTGATTTAATAAATGCAATATTTAGAATAAATGGTATTAATAGTGAAACTATTAGTACTATTGCTAATAAATATTTTGAATGTGATCCATATAGATTATATGCACATGTAGATATTAATAGTGAAGATATTATTAATAGATCTAAGAAGATATTTGAATATGATAATAATATCTATACTGTTATTCCATCTATATTAGATAGTAAAGAGTTTATACTAGAATGCTTAAATAATAATTTAGATGTATATAGATATATATCTAATGATGAATATAAAAATGATATTGATATCATTAAACAAGCATTAATAGTAAGTGAAAATAATGCTACTTATATTGATTATAATAATGAAGTTATTGATAATTTCTTTAGAACTAATATAGAAGAATATCCATTTATATATAAGTATCATGTTAAATTCTTAGATAATAAAGAAGCAATACTTAAGTTCTTAAGTTATGAAAACGGAAATGCTTTCAAATACTTAAGTATAGATAGCGAATTTAAATATGATGAAGATATTTGTTTATCTTATTTAAATAATAGTAACTATGATTGTTCACTTGTACCAAGTGAAGTATTAGCTAGTTTATTGTTAAAAGATAAACTAGATATTAATAATAATGGTTTAAGTATCTTTAATAAGTTAAATACTAATATGACACTAGAAGTAAGATCTAGTGAACAATTTAAAAACTTATTAAATAATCTTGTTAGTGATATAGCTATAGATAACAATTTATTTAAACAAGTAATTGAGTACTATGATATTATTGAAACTTTAAATGTTAAAGAAGAGTATAAGAATGTATTAAAGAATGGACATGATATACTTGTGTCCTCTGGTAAGATTAATCTATTAGATAAGAATCCAGTATTTAGTTATAAGTTATGTCAATATATCTATCCTTTGTTAGGTCTTAAAGATAATTTAGATTTAATGCAATATAATACTGGGGCAGCAAGTGAAATTATTCGTTTAATTGAAAATGGAGATAGTGAATTTGTTACTAGTTATTATGCTTTAATAAGAGATAGTAAGATATATGCTGATGATAATAAGTTTATTCATTATATCTTTAGACATATAAGTAGTTATGAAGATTTAGCTAAAGATTTAGTTAATAATCAAGATAGATTAGACAAGAGTGATTTTGATAATCTTAAGAAGATTATTACTAATAGCAATTACTATGCTATTAGTAATATAGATGAATTAAAGAGATATGAACAAATAGTTAAAGATAAAGTAGATGGTATTAGAAATGGTAATAATACTTATACTATTAAAGACTTATTAGCTCATATGTTTGGATTTAATTCAATTATTGATTTAACTAAGAACTTTAATAGTTATGATTTAGATAACTTTATTAAATATAACTATATTAAGAATGAATTAATAAGTAAGTTAGGACAAGCTGAAGGTGAAAAGAAATGGGATGAAGTATTCTTTAATAATAAAGAAATAACAATCATCTTATTAGTTAGACAAATAATAGAAATAAATGATCAAGATGAATTAAAAGAGTTATTAGATAAGTTTATTGGGGCATCTGGTGATGTATTAGATTTCTGTGATGATTATGATGCTATTATTAGTAAGATAAGAAATCTTTATAATTTAGAATATAATTTAAACTTAACTAAGATAGAAGAATTAAAAAGTCCTAGAACAGAAAAAGATGGTGTAACTATTATTGATATGAATGCAGAATCATTTAATTTCTTAGCACATAGAATATTTAGTTATGATCAATCAATGGGTGGCTTTAAACAAATGTTAATAGATGATCCATCACTATGGACAAAATTAGATGGGGCATCAACACTTTCTACTTCTAGTTTCTCAGATAAAGGTTTCTGGTTCTTAGATAGTGATAGTAATAGTGGTGTTGTATATCTATTTAATAATCTACCACCACAATTTATGTTATTTATGTATGGTCGAGATTTATTTGTTGAACATGGTGGTCATAAGATAGAACCAACTGCTAATAGTAATTCATTTACGGATATTAATGCTTTAAATATGTCTTCTAATTTCCATCACGGAGATTATAATGAAGTTGCTGGATTTAGAGATGGTATGATGCCATGTGCAATTGCTTGCACAGGTAATGAACCAACAGAAGATCAAAAAAGAGCTGCTATATACTTTGGTATTCCTATTATTAGATTTGATATTAATGCTTATGATAAACAAGTTAATGATAATAGAGAACAAGCTAAGAATAGTATTATAGAAAATCTTAATAGTAATAACATTGATGGTGTTATTAAAGCTATAGATGATATTATCTTTAACACTAATAATAAGGTTACAGAGAATGCTCTTGATGAAGTTGAACAAAGTATTAGTTATATTATTGATAGTGTTAATAAGAAATATCAAAATGGTGAACTAGAAACAGATAGTTTATTACAAATACTAACGAAGTTAGAAGTAACTATTAATCGTATTAAATGTGATAATAAACGTATGAGTAATGAGTTAAGAAAAGTAACTTTATTAAAACAAGCTATATGTATTTTTAAATCAGTTACTCATGAAAAAATAGTAAGTATTGAAAATGCTAAGATGGGTGAATCTGGAATTATGTATAAATATAAAGAAGGAGACCAAATATACTTAGTTAAACCAGCAGTCGATAAACAAGAGTATAAACCACAACCGTTTAGAGCTGAAATACAAAAAGCTGCTAGTAAGTTACAACGAATGTTAAGTAGTGATACAGCAGTTGATGTTGATGTTATTGGTAGTGGTCCAGTACGTTTCTCTAAACAAGCATTAATAGATACTGATAGTAGTAAAACTAATATGTTAGAAGAATGGACGAATAATCCAGATATGGTATTAGATGAAAAGTATGCAGATGCTTTATTAAAAGAATATGTAATAGATTTCTTGTTATGTAACTTTGATGCTTTTGCTGGTAATTTTATTATTGATAGTAATGGTAATTTAAGAGGTGTCGATAAAGAACAAAGTTTTAGATTTATTAATGATAATCAAAGCTTAGATCCAAGCTTTAGTTATGTACCTAATGGTAATAGTAGAATACCAATATATAAGATCTTATTTGATCGATATAGAGAAGGTAAACAACCATTAAATCTAGATGTTATATATGACACAATAGAAACAGTTAAGTTAATTAATGATGACGAATATAAAGAATTATTTAGTAAGTATGCTGAAGGATTAAATCCTAATCGTAAAGAAGAAATACTAGATATTATTTGTAAACGTAAACATGAAGCAACTAATAAGATAATTGAATATATTGATTCAATTAATCCAGAGTTAGAGTTAGGGGAGGTTGTAAATCTATGACAAATGAAAAAGAAAAGTTAGAAGCTCTTTTAAATAGTTTAAAAGTATTACAAGATCATAGTAATAGTAAAGATGATAAAGAACTATATAAAAGACTAGTTAAAAGTTTAGAAGCTAAAGAAAAAATAGATGATAAGACTTACCAAGAATTAGTTAACTTATCACATCGTAATGGTGGTAAAAAGAAGTAGGAATACTTCTTTTTCTTTCTTTTTGAAAGGATATGCTATACTTATGGCAGGAGGAATTTATGAATCTATATGATTTAAAAGTGACAAAAAGAGATGG
>CADBLZ010000020.1 GCA_902795675.1 uncultured Erysipelotrichaceae bacterium | reverse complement strand
ATTTCAAATAATAATTTATTATTTTCTGTTTCTGACCAATCAAAGTCTTTAGTAATTGAATATGTTGGAATTGGATATTGGAATCCTCTACCATTAGCATCTCCTTCAATCATGATTTCAATGAAGGCTTTATTAATCATATTCATTTCTTTTTGACAATCTTTATATTTAAAGTCTACTTCTTTACCACCAATGATACAGTTAAGCTCAGCTAAGTCGTTTGGTACAACCCAGTCTAATGTAATATTTGTGAAAGGTGCTTGTGTTCCCCAACGAGATGGAGTATTAACACCATAAACGAATGATTGAATACATTGTTTAACATCATGATAACTTAAGTTATCAACTTTAACGAATGGAGCTAGGTAAGTATCAAAACTTGAGAATGCTTGAGCACCAGCCCATTCATTTTGCATGATACCTAAGAAGTTAACCATTTGGTTACATAAAGTACTTAAGTGTTTAGCAGGACTAGAAGTAATCTTACCTTGAATTCCTCCTAAACCTTCTTTAATTAATTGTTTTAATGACCAACCAGCACAATAACCAGTAAGCATTGATAAATCGTGAATATGAATATCAGCATTACGGTGAGCGCTAGCTATTTCTTCATCATATACTTCACTTAACCAGTAGTTAGCTGTAATAGCACCACTATTTGATAGGATTAAACCACCTACAGAATATGTTACAGTAGAGTTTTCTTTAACTCTCCAGTCAGTTACATTAACATAACTATTAACAACATTCTTATAATCTAACATAGTGTTCTTAACAGTTCTCATCTTATCGTGTAACTTACGATATAAAATGTAAGCTTTAGCTACATCAGCATAACCAGCTTTACTTAAAACTCTTTCAACACTATCTTGAATATCTTCTACATTAATAAGATTATCTTCAACTTTATCTTGGAAATCAGCAGTAACCTTTAAAGCTATAAAATCAATAATATCTTGATCATATTTAGTATCTTCAGCTTCAAATGCTTTAATAATAGCATCTTGAATCTTTTCTATTTTAAAATCTACAGTCTTTCCATCTCTTTTTCTAACTCTATACATAATTAATTCCTCCCTTTTACTTTAACCCACGTACATGAGCGTTAGAATATTTCTCATTTAATTTTTTATCAAGTTCCCCAAGCTCTTCATCTGTAAATCCGTGTAAGCCAGCTTGTAGGACATAATCGCTATCCACGAAATTTTGAATGTAATAATTTGAATCACCAACATAACTAATAATTTCTTCAATGTCTTTCATTGTATGAAATTCTTTAATTATTGTTGTTCTAAACTCGTGCTCTACCTTTGAGTTTTTTATCAAATCAATACTTTCTTTTAGGTCATCGGTATTTACTTTAATACCAGCTATTTTATCATATCTACTAAATGGTAACTTAATATCCATTGCTATATAATCTAATAGATTTTCATCTAATAAATCTTTAACAACTTTAGGATTACTACCATTTGTATCTAATTTAACTAAGACTCCAATTTCCTTTACCTTTTTAATAAAGTCCTTTAAGTCTTTTTGAAGTGTTGGTTCACCACCACTTATACAAATACCATCAATCATCTTTCTTCTCTTAACTAAGAAATCTAAGACTTCCTCTTCCGGTACTCTATTCTTATCTACTCCTAATGCAAGTGTACCATTCTGACAGAATGGACATTTATAATTGCATCCGTTAGTAAATATTGTACAAGCAACCACTCCTGGATAATTAGTAAGTGTAAGTTTATCAAAACCAGATATTATCATGCTTTATCTCCTAAAGATATCTCAAAGTAACTAACATCACTTTTTTGAATCTCATTTATATTATTTAGGATTTCAGTCTTTTTAGAACCTGTTCTAAAAACATGACCTCCAGTAGTTAATCTTTGATATTCACTCATCAACTTAACTTTATCCTTTAGTTCCATATCATTTACTAAATTAATATATGGATGATATCCTTTATTGCTTACCTTACTACCAAATATTGATTTATCAATATTTAAGAAGTAATCTGTAACATTACTATCTTCTGATTCACTTAATGTAAATAGAAGTCTTTCTTCATCATTATATTTATTTAATAACTTATTGATATGTTCTAATATATCTATTCCTAGATGAATATCTTTATTATCAATGTATTCACAAGCTTCACTTAAACCAACTAAACTAATATTAAGTGTGCCATTCTTTAATACTTTTCTAATCTTTTGATTATCATCTATCTTTTCACTATCTAGTAATATATTATCTTTAAATAAGTATTCATAATTCTTTTTATATCTACTACTGATATATTCAAAATTATCCTTTAACTCATTCTTTGTTAGTTCTATATTTCTATCTAATTCTTCAAAGAAACTATCTTTATCACTAGTGCTATAAGCCATTCTAGGAAGATTGATTGAAGTATCAGATATAATAACTCTTCCCTTACTTCCCATCTTATCTTCATTTAAATTGTGATATATCATATTACCGCTTGGTAAATATTCAATTTCTTTATAGTTCTTAGCTTGTAGATTAATAAAACCAACGTTTTTATTATTCTTAACTAGATCAATTATTTTCTTATCTAATTCTTGATTATCTAATTTAATAATTAACTTTAATCTTTCATAATTATTATTACTAAATAAACTAATAATTATGTCATTTATGATATTACCTTCAAAAGATTTATTTCCCAAAATACTAATACCATAATTTATCTTAAAGTTATTTATATTGTTATTTAAATTACTAAATAAAATACCTAGTTCTTTATATAACTCATCTTTTAGATAATCTACACTGTCATTATAAGTATTATTAATTACTCTATTAATAACCTCTGATTTATTAGCTTTAAAGAATATTTTAAAATCAATATTAATTGATTCAGCTAAATCAATCTCATCATATATATCATTTAAATCAATATATTCTAAGAAACCAGTTAAATCTAAGTTTTCCTTAATTTTTCTTTTAAAAATATTATTAAATTTTCTTTTAATATAAGGAACTAATGCATCATCTAATGACGCTAAAGTAATTTCGCCAAAAATTTCTTCTCGTAAATTAATGCTCATCACATTAATACTATTTATAAAATCATCAGTTACTTCTATCTTATTTAAATCTAAGACTAAAGCTTTAAGACCTCCTAGTGCATAATAATCTATATTATTAATATGCATTATGCCTTCATCATGAAGTCTTGTATACTTATTATCTATTAAATAAGATTTAGTAAACTCTCCTGATATGATAGAACCAAAATTATATAAAGTTTCTATTGGATTCATCATCATATCTTTTTGCGCTGTTAGAGATAAAGTTTCAATAGCTTTAACAAATTTATGTTGTTGCTTAACTTCAAATGATTCTCTACTAGCTGCTCTTTTAAGTCTATAAGAATTAAATGCTTCATAAACATTTATGAAACCATCTTCTTTAAGTATCATTTCGATAATATCTTGGATATCTTCAACACTAATTGTTTTTCTATCCTTATAATTATCATTTATATATTTTAAGACATCTTCATATACTTTATTAACTTTTGATACATCATATTCATCATATAAATCATCAAAAGCTTTTTTAATTGCTAGAGCGATCTTTGTTCCATTGAATGAAACTCTTTGGCCGCTTCGCTTAACTATGATTAGGTCAAAATTGTCATACATACATCATCATCCATCGCTCTCCTCTTACCATCTTCATTATGACATATAAGAAAATGTTTGTCCATGTTTTTTTTGAGAAAAAAATAGTTTTTTTAAAAACTTTACACACACATTTTTTTGTTTTTTTCAAAAAAAAACATTACATAAATATAATGTTATATTCCACCATTCTCACGTTTTTAAAGGGCTCGATACAACTTTATCATCATTTTATGTCTTTTTGTTTTTTTAGTTGGTTTTAACGCAAACAGTAATTAACAAATCACTATTCGATAAAAAAATCAAGTAAAAAATTTAAAATATTTTTTAAAAATATTTTCTTTTTTACACTATTATACAAAAAGAGAGTTAACTTTCGTTAACTCCTTTTTATTCTTCTTGTAATTGTGTTTTATTATAACATAAGAATTATGATATTGTTTTATCTTTTAAGTTATAACTATAGTTCATGTTATCATCAATAGTTATAATTACTTTATCTTCCTTACTATCATACTTAACATCTGTTACTTTATTTAATTCATTATCAAAGTCACATATCTCTGTATAGTCGTCATGACCATCTGAAATATATAACTTAGTATATTCTGTATAAACAACATAATTTAAGATAACAGCATGGATCTTATAATACTCTGGATTAAAATGTTTACTACTACCTTTAAAGTTACCACTATTATCAATTACCTTAACAGTATTATTAGTAGTAGCTAAATAAAGCATACCATCCTTACCAAAAGACCAATTCAAATTACTTTCGTTATCTTTAGTTAATTTTTGAATATTAGTAGAATAGATAGTAGATGTTCCACTACTAGTAGTATCTTCGCTTCCCTTGACTAAAAAATAGCCTTCTGTGCCTTTAACAGCATAAATATTATCATTATCATTACTTAACACAGTTTCTTCCTTAGAAGTGGCTAATAATGCGTAAGAAGTAGTATATTCTTCTTCTGTTTCATATTCAACTGATAAAGCCCTTAAATATTCATTATCTAAAGAATAAATATGTTGATACTTATTACGATAATAAACCTTATTTGTTTTTAAATCATAATAACCAGTATTACGGTAAGCATCTATATCACTATTAGTTTCTTTACCCATATAAATAATACCAGTAGCTTTTTTAGAATTCTTATCATAATTGATTTCATAAATATCAAAGTCTGTACCTAAATCTAATTTAGTACTTTCTTTACTATCAACATTATATAAATAAACAGCATCATCTAAATAAAGAATACTATTATCAAATACATAATCTAACATTTTAGCTTTTTCAGTATTAGTAGTAATACT
>CADBLZ010000019.1 GCA_902795675.1 uncultured Erysipelotrichaceae bacterium | reverse complement strand
TTATTACTGATCTTCATGGAGAAGAATCATATGACAAAGCTGTTAAAATAAGTGAAGCTTTATTTGGTGGTGATCTAAACGGCTTAAGCGCTGCTGATATCATGCCATTAGCTAAACTAGTACCTAATATTGAATTAACTGAATCAATTTCTTTAATTGACTTACTAATTAATAACAATATTTGTACAAGTAAAAGAGAAGCTAGAGAAATGCTTACAGCAGGTGCTATCTCAATTAACAATGAAAAAATGTCTGATGAAAATGCTGAAATAACTAAAGACATGGCTATTGATCAAAAAGTATTAATCATTAGAAAAGGTAAAAAGAAACAATACATTGGTATTTTTGAATAATAAAAATAGTACTTATAAAGTACTATTTTTTATATTCTTTTTAAAGTAACATGATAATCTTCACCGGTTACTAAAATATCTTCACCTTTATCAAAACCTAACTTATCATATGAAATACATTTAGGAATTACAATTGATTTATGCTTATCAACTGTTAAATCAAAAGCTTGACCAGCATAGAACATTGCTAACTTATGACCAATACCATAAGAAGTATTATATTTTTCCATAATTCTTTCTAAGAGCTTCTCGTATAAATCAAAACGATAAACAATTAAGTCTTTCATATTAGTATCTCTTGCGATAATAACTTGTTCACCAACATCTACTTTTGTAAATGCTGGTAATCTTAATCTTCTTTTACTATCTATCTTAACTATTGAGCTTCCTGTAATAATATCTTCACCAAACATCCTCAACCACCCATTTATGTGCATTAGTATATATTTATAAACATAAATAGTCAATTTTAGAACGACCTATGATATAATTAAAAAGGTGATAATAATGAATTATGTAGACTTAAATAACCTTGATGCAATTAACTTATTCAAATCTACTTATAACAACCTTATTGGTTCTTATATTAAAGAAATTCATGTTTATCCTTATTACAATGATAATGATGAATACATATCACTAACACTAGTTCAAAATGGTATAGAAATAGAACTAGTATTTTACGATTTAATCGATTATAGAATTATTTATGATAGTGTTAATGAAACATATGATATTAACTTTTCATTTACTAATGACACTATAGATTTTTATCTTTATGATAATGATGAACCAATTGTTATCAAAGCTAAAAAAATCAAATATAGAACAATCTCATAATTGTTCTTTTTTTTGAAATAATAATATGCTAAAATAATGAATTTAAGAAGTAAGGAGAACAAACATGAACTTAATTGTAACTGATAGAGCACGTAGAATGGATTATATAGAAGAAAACATCGACTTTTATGAATTTATTGAAGCCTTAACTGAATTAGGAGAAGATATTCAAATAAATCATATAACACCAGAAGGTTATGACGAATGTGTTAGTGAATTAGCAACATATGGATACTTACTAGAAAACGTTGATCCAACATCACCAATCAGTATCCATAGATATAACAGTAATGACTTACTAGGGGTTAATAACTTAACCACTGGAAACCTTACATTTATAACACAAAATAAAGAAGTGCCAACAATCGAAGACCATTATACATTTAATGGTCGTGTATTAAAACATATGATATCTTTTAAAAAGACAAAACAAATTGAGAAACCTATAAAAGTATATACAACATATACAATTGAAGAAATAATATCTCATTACGAAGAATTAGAAAAAATGTTAAATGCATCAGATAAAAAAAGAGAAAGAGTTATCGTTTAATTCTTTCTTTTTTTCTTCTTTTACTGGTCTTTTAAGCCTTAATGTTATATAATTATATATGATATTGTGGGGTTAAAATTTGGAGGTAGTTTCGAAATGGCAAAAAGTAAAAGCTTCTATAAGAAGAGTGCACAATCAAGTTTAAAACTAAATACAAATAAAACTACAAAAGTATCTAAAGCAAAGAATAAATTGGGTACAAAAACAAAAGGTAGTAACAAGAAAACAACAACTAAAGATTTATCTGTTAGTAAAATCAAAGTTGGTTCTCCATCTACTGCTCAAAGAGTACCTAAAAAGAATCCTGAAGTAGTTGCTCCAAAAGTCGTTGAAAAAAATGAACCAAAAATAGCAGTTGAATCTCCAAAAGATAAAACATTTGTTAAAGAAGTTGTTACTCGTCGTCCTGTTAAAAAAGTTCCAGTATTAACAGAAGAGGAACAAGAAGCAAAAAACTCTGAGGTAATTCAAAATCAATTAAAAGATTTAAAAGCTGTTAAAAAATATAAAAGAGATTATAAAGAAAAAGTAACTAAGGATATAAGTGTACCTTTAGTTGAAAAGAAAAAAGTAGAAGAGGAAGTAAAACCTGTTACTAAACCTCAAGAAATCGAAATGCCTAAAAAGGCAACTCCTGCAAAGACTACAAGAAAAACTGTTAAAGAAGCTCCAATTGAACTTCCAAAATTAGAGAATGAAGAAGCACCAAAAGAAGAAGATAATACAAAAGTAACTCTAGACACAGTTGAAATTAATGATATCTTAAAAGAACTTAATGATGCTGAAAAAGAATCAGTTAGTAAAGAACTAGAAGAAGAATCTAAACCATTAGATGAAGTTACTAAATCAGCTTTAGATGACTATTCTGATATCTTAGCAGACTTAGATGAAGTATCTATTAATAAAGTTGATACTGAGCCTAAAGAAAATGCTAAAAAAGTTGAAATACCAATAATCAATATCGAAGAAGATAAAAAACCAGAATTCACTGAAACTAGAGAATTTGATCAAGAAGATATTGATGATGTTAAAGAGCTATCTGATACATCTGTTAAAGTAGATACACAAGATCTAGAAGCATTAAGAAGAGAAATAGAAAAACCTCATCTTAAAAAAGCTAAAGAAGAAAAAGTAAAAGAACCAAAAGAAGAAAAAACAAATAAAAAGAAACCACAAATAATTAGTATCGTATATTCATTACTATCACTAATTCCAGTAGCATTCTTATTATTCTCAATTCATGGTTTAGGAATTAAGAGTAATCGTATAATGATAGCATGTGGTATCTATATAGTATTAGAATTACTATTCATATTCTTAGTAATGAGAAGAAACAAATTTATTAAAACTATAGGTTTCATTCTTCTAACATTACTAATTGGTGTCTCAATCTTAGGTTCATACTATGTTCACCATACTAATAAATTTTTAAATAGTAGTTTTGGTTCACGTTTCATAACATCTACATCAACATATTATATTATTTCTAACAAAGAAAATGGTTATGATGACAAGAATCTATTTGGTGACTTAAATACATACAAAAACACTGTTAACTTAGATAAAGCATTAACATACCTAAGTAACTATGATTTTAACATAGTATCTTATGATGATATTAGTGCTTTAATATCAGATGTTAGTACTAACTCTATTAAACTAGCTCTAGTTGAAAAGAGTATGTATGAAACAATCATTGAACTAGATAAAGAAATCAATGCAGATAATATTCAAATACTAAAAACGTTTGAAATCGAAGTAAAAACTGAAACTCAACCAATCGAAGCGTCTAATAGTTATAACATCTATGTAAGTGGTCAAGACTTCGCTAAATTTACTGATTTCAACATGATTATTACAATTAACGAAACAAAACACAAAATATTACTAACAAGTATTCCTCGTGATTACTACTTACAAGTTCCTGGATATCCAAATAGAGATAAATTATCATTCATGGGTACATATGGCGAACTAAATACACAAAATGCTATTGCTGAAGCTTTCGATATCGATATTAACTACAGCGTTAAAGTAACAGATGAATCACTTGTCAAAGTAGTTGATACATTAGGTGGAATAGAATACTGTAGTGATGTTGCTTATACAACAACTCATGCTGTAGTTATTGATACATATGATGATACAAAAGGTAGCAAACTATATGTTAAAGCTGGTTGTCAAAAACTTAATGGTCTAGAAACATTAACAGTAGCTAGAGAACGTAACGCCTTCCCAGGAAGAGATCGTCAACGTCAAAAGAATGTTCAAAATATTATGGAATCTATTCTTAAAAAAGTAGCTTCATTTAATACATTATCTAACTACAACAAAGTTCTAGATTCAATTAGTGGTTTATATACAACTAATATTCCACGTGAAAAAATAACTAGCTTAGCAGAAGTAACAATCGATGGTGCTAAATGGACAGTAGAAAAACAATCAGTTGATGGACAAGATACTCAAGGATTCGTATATCAAAGTAATAAAGTTCAAGACTGGATAATGATTCCTGATGAATCTACTATCGAAGAAGCTAAAAAAAATATTCAAGCTATGATGTCTTAAAAAAGGTCAATAATTGACCTTTTTTTTAATTGTGATATGATATTAATTATTCCGCAAAGGAAGGTGCAATATGGCAAATATAAGTATTGTAAAAATAACAACTGAAATTAATGATATATTATTACATCGTTCCTATGTAATGCGTAGTGGGGAATATCTAGCTAACTATCTTATCTTCCATGAAAGAAGTGTAGATGCACTACGTCTTATTGGTAGATGTTGTATTCATGATATATCTAAAATACAAAATACCAAAGAGTTCTTATTACTTGCATCTATCTCAGATAACATGGGTTATATGCAAGATATAAACCATGAACTATCTGATATCGAAAGAGAAGCTATATGTGAACATTGGAAACATAATAGCCATCATCCAGAATACTATCAAGATCCTAACGATATGAGTGAACTAGATATCATGGAAATGGCTTGTGATTGTCATGCGCGTTCAAAACAATTTAAAACCAATCTACTAGAATATCTTGAAGCTCAACAACGAATTCGTTTCCATTTCGATGAAAATCATTATCGTATGTTAAAAAGATATGCAACTATCTTAGTAGAACAAACTAAAGATGATGATTATCATAAAATAGGTGAGATCCAAATACCTCATCAATTCAACTTCAAAGATTCAACACTAAAAATGTTAGAGCACTTTGATGATTCAACATACAAAAACGAATATAAAACAGAACGTTTAACCTTAAGAAAAGTAAACCATTCAGACTTTGCTACAATTGTTTATAAAGTCTTAATTGATTCTACTCCAATAGGTTATATAGCAATTAAAGGTAACGGTTATATTGATTGTAATATATACCGTGAATATATTGGTTGTGGTTACACTTATGAAGCCTTATCTAAGATGGTAGGTGAAACGCCATTAAGTGCACTCCTATATCAAATAAATAAAGGTTTCAATGAACCTCATGAAACACTTAATGCATTAGGTTTTGATAAAATAAAAGAAACTGATTGTACAGAGACTTATAAACTAATAAAAAAGAATGATTAATAATCATTCTTTTATTTTGTCTCCTTGGTAAACATCTCTTCGAACCATTTCTTTATCAATATCATCTAGTAGAGCAACTTTTCTTAATAACCATTGAGGCTCAATTAAATCTTCTTTTTTAGGATCTCCTGTAATTCTATTAATAACAATCTCAGGTCTTAATAACTCCAATTGATCACAAACAATATTAACATACTCATCACGAGTTAAAACATGAAAAGGTTTATCCATATACATCTTAGCCAAATCAGTATCACGAACAATATGAAGCATATGTATTTTAACACCTTGAATATCTAACTTATTAATAAACTTAATAGTATCAATCATCATATCATGAGTCTCATAAGGAAGACCATTAATAATATGAACAACTACATTAATATTACGCTCACGTAACTTATTAACCATATCAACAAAACAATCTAAAGTATGACAACGATTAATTAATTTATTAGTAGACTCATGAATACTTTGTAAACCTAATTCAACAGTTAAAAAAGTTCTCTTATTAAGCTCAGCTAAATAATCTAAACATTCATCGCTTATAGAATCAGGACGAGTAGCGATACTAAGCCCAACAACATCATCCAATCCTAAAATAGTTTCATATTTCTCCTTTAAAACAGAAACTGGAGCATATGTATTAGTTCTAGCCTGAAAATAACCAATATACTTACCAGACCATTTATTATGT
>CADBLZ010000018.1 GCA_902795675.1 uncultured Erysipelotrichaceae bacterium | reverse complement strand
ATTATTAGAAGTAATAAAGAATTAGAAAAAGTAGTCAGTAGTAATCAGTTAAGTTTATTAAGAATTAATGGTTATAATATTGATGTTAGTAAGACATCTTTCAATTATGTTATTAATAGTGGAATAGATGCACTTGATATTGAAGCAACACCTAAAAGTAAGACAGCTACTTATGAAGTATTAGATAATGAGAAATTTAAAACAGGATTTAATATTGTTACAGTTAAAGTAAATGAAATTGATGGTACTTCAACTGATTATAAAATAGTTGTTTATAAAGAACCTGAAAGTGCAACACTTATTAATTCATTTGATGAAATAGAAGATTTTGAAAAAGATTATGTTATTGATTTATTAGATAGTGTAGATAAAAAGATAGATAAGAGTATTGTTAAAAATATTGTTAAGAATAAAACTAATTTATATGTTAATTCATTAACTAAGTCAAATGCTTTAGTTTATCAAGTACGTTTAAAGAATTTTGATTTTGATACTAGTGAAGATTTAGATTTATCATTTAAACAAAAAGATAATTACTATGTTACTAATATACCTAGTGGACAAGAGATGACTCTTTATATGGGTGACTTAGATGGTGTTGTATATAAGATATATACATATAATGAAGGTGAACCATATACCTTATTAACTGAGGGTGTTTCAGTTAATAATGGATTTATTAATTTTATTACTAATGGTAAAACAAATTATATAATTACAACACAAACATTAATCCATAATGAAAAGACAACAATTGATAAGGTATTATCAATACTTAAATATGTTGGTATTGGATTTGGAGTACTAGTAGTAATTCTTGTTATATCTAAATTTGGTAAGAAGAAAAAAATGCCTGGTGAAATAAAAAATAATGGACCACAATATTAGTGGTTCCTTTTTTATTTAAATGTGCTAAAATTACTATTAACAAAGTGGTGATTTTATGAATATCAAGGAATTAATAAAACTTGTTAAGAAATATAATCCGGATGAAGTAGAAAGGGTTACACGTGCTTATGAGTTTGCGTCAAAAGCACATGAAGGCCAATTTAGAGAGAGTGGAGAACCTTATATCATCCATCCCGTTAATGTAACTTATAATTTAGCGATGTTTCATGCTGATGGAGCATCACTTGTTGCTGGTATGCTTCATGATGTTGTTGAAGATACACCAGTAACTTTAAGAGATATTGAAAAAGAATTTGGTGATGAGGTTGCTCGTTTAGTAGATGGTGTTACTA
Source organism: uncultured Erysipelotrichaceae bacterium (assembly GCA_902795675.1). Lineage (GTDB taxonomy): Bacteria > Bacillota_I > Bacilli_A > RF39 > UBA660 > Coprovivens. The sequence continues at coordinate 22,192 of CADBLZ010000018.1, read as the reverse complement.
AAATTAGTAATATGCATTTTAGTACTAAAGCTGATGCTACTAGTGCTAATATTAGAAGACTTATTAATAGTTTGAATGAAGATGTAAGAATCATTATTATTAAGTTATGTGATAGATTACATAATATGCAAACATTACATTATAAGAGATTAGATAAACAAATACGTAATGCCCAAGAAACACTTCATATCTTTGTTCCTTTAGCTTATTTTATTGGAGCATTTAGATTAAAATGTGATCTTGAAGATTTATGTTTAGAATATATTGATAATGATAGTTATGAATTAATTAAGAAGAAACAAGAAGATATTAAAACTGATTATATGGAATGTGTAAATGATGCAATTAATGATATTAAATCAGTTTTAAAGAAACATCATATTAAGAATGATATGAGATGTAAAGTTATGAATATTTATCAAATTTATAAGAAGTTAACAATTGGTTATAAATTAAATGATATTCATGATTTAGTTAATATTAAGATAATGGTACCAACAGAAGAGGATTGTTATAAAGTACTAGGTTATATACATAAATTATATCGACCAATTAATGATAAGTTTAAAGATTATATAGCTAGTCCTAAAACAAATAAGTATAGTTCATTACATACAACTGTTTTTGGACCAGATAATCATTTATTACAAATTCAAATTAAGACATTCCAAATGGATGAGATTAATACATTTGGTTTAGCAGCTTATTGGTTATCTTTAAAAGGCGAAGGTAAGAATAAGATGCAAAATGAATTAAAGTTAAATTACCAATTCTTTGATACAATTAGAAATATTAATGAAGTAATAAGATCAGATAGTGATTTTATAGATAAAGTTAAACAAGAGATATTTAGTAATAATATTTACGTTTATACTTTAAATGGCGATATTATTGAATTACCTAAGAACTCTAGTGTTATTGATTTTGCTTATAAATTACATCCTAATATAGGTAATCATTTATATAAAGCTTATGTTAATGGAAGACAAGTTAAGTTAAGTCATTCATTGAAGAATAAGGACCGTATTATGGTTATTACTAAGGAAACTAGTCATCCAAATAAGGAATGGTTAAAGTATATTAGTACAATTAAAGCTAAAGAGTTAGTAATGGATTATTTAGAAAATGGAGATGTCAACCAAAAATAGTTGACATCTTTTAAGTTGTTTGTTATATTATATATGCTTTATAAATGAAAGGAGTGAATGTCATGGCAGTAAAGATTAGATTAAAAAGAGGCGGAGCTAAACATGCAGCTTATTATAGAATTGTTGTAGCTGATGCTAGAAATCAAAGAGATGGTAGATTCATTGATCAAGTTGGTACTTATAACCCACTTCCAAGTGAATACAAATTAACTCTTGATGAAGATAAAATTATTGATTGGTTAAATAAAGGTGCTCAACTTACTGATACAGTTAGAAGTTTAGTAAGTAAAAAGGGTGTTCTTGCTAAATTCGCTGATCAAAAAGCTAAAAAAGTAGTTAAGAAGGAAGCTGCTCCTAAAAAAGCTGCAGCTAAAAAAACAACTAAGAAAGAGAGTAAATAATTAAAATGAATTTAAGAGAATTTACTGAATACTTAGTTAAGAGTATTGCTACTGAACCAGATATGGTTAAAGTACAAGAATTTGGTGGAGAAGATGATTCTGTTGTACTAGAAGTTTTAGTACATGAAAGTGATATGGGTGCTATTATTGGTAAACAAGGTAAAATGGCTAAATCACTAAGAACATTAGTACAAGCTTATGCTTATCTTCACGATAATAAGAGAGTTAAAATTAATATTGACTCATTCTAAGAAGACAATTAACATTGTCTTTTTTTATTGGTTAGTATATAATTTATATGTAGAATGTGTAATAATTCTAAGGAGATAATTATATGAAAAAAAGAGTTATAAGTGCGATCGTTATGGGCGCTATTTTTATTCCAATATTTATTATTGGTAGAATACCTTTTGTAGTTGCTATTGCTTTACTTGGAGCACAAGCATATAGAGAAATGATATCTTTAAAAGATAATAAATTCCCTGTTTATATTGAGGTATTTGGATTCCTATTAATGGAATATTTAATTGTAGCTAATAGTATTCATGTAGGAGCTATTAATGTAGGTGTTGGTTATTTACCACTTGCTTTAACTTTCCTATTATTTGGTATACCTGCTATTTTTAATAAGAAAGGTGATTATACTACTAAAGATGCTTTCTATATTGGTGGTGTAGTACTATTCTTAGGTGTTTTCTTTAGTGCAGTTTCATCTATTTTTATTGATAATAAATGGTTATTCTTATATTTAATATTAATAGCTGTTATGACAGATACTTTTGCAATGTTAATTGGATGTTTAATTGGTAAGCATAAGTTAATACCTGCAGTATCACCAAAGAAAAGTGTAGAAGGTTCTGTTGCTGGATCTTTAGTTGCTACAATTGTTGGTACTATTTATTATGTTAATTTAATTAGTGCTGATACTAATATCTTATTAATTCTAGCAGTTACTTTAGGATTAAGTATTTTAGGTCAATTAGGAGACTTATTCTTTAGTAAGATTAAGAGAGAAAATGATGTTAAAGACTTCTCAAATATCATGCCTGGTCATGGTGGTGTTTTAGATAGACTAGATAGTTTAGCATTCATTACTTTATTCTATATCATTTTGATGGGAGTGTTAGCATAGATGGGTGCAGTATTTAGTGTTCTTTTAAATATCATCTTGTTTGTTTTAATACTTGGAATACTAGTATTTGTACATGAATTAGGCCATTTCTTAGTAGCTAAGAAATGTGGTGTATATATCTATGAATTCTCTATTGGTATGGGACCTGCTATTAAGACAATAAAAGGTAAAGATGGAATAAATTACAGTATTAGAGCATTACCTCTTGGTGGTTATGTTCAAATGGCTGGTGAGATATACGAAGATGACGATAGCAAGAAAATTCCTAAGAAGCAATTTATGTGTAATCGTCCTTGGTGGCAAAGACTTTTAATACTTTGCGCTGGTGTATTTAATAACTTTGTATTAGCTTTATTATTACTATTCTTTATTGCTTTAGTTTGGGGAGCTAGATCTTTAAATCCAACTGTTGATGGAGTAGTTGAAGGTAGTGCTGCTGAACAAGCTGGTATTAAAGCAGGAGACGTAATTACTAAAGTTAATGGTCGTAAAGTTAAGACTTGGGATAAAGCACAAATTTATTTATTACTAAAGGATAAAGATGGTGCTTACGATATTACTGTTGATAGAGATGGCGAAAGTATAACATTTAGTGTTACACCAACTGTTAAAAACAAAGGTGAAAAGAATGAAACACATGAATTTGGTATTCAATCTATAGCTAAAGTTAGAAAAGGTTTTGTACCATCTGTTAAATATGCATTCCAAAAGTTCTTCGCTGTATGGGATCAAATGTTAATAACAGTATTTAATTTATTCACTGGTGGTATTTCTGTTGGTGATTTAAGTGGACCAGTTGGTATTTATGAAGTTGTTGGTGAAGCGCGTAAGACAGGTGTAGTTAACGTATTATACTTAATGGCTTACTTAAGTTTAAATTTAGGTGTAATGAATATATTACCAATTCCAGCACTTGATGGTGGACATGTATTATTCTTATTAATTGAACTTGTTACTAGAAGAAAGATGAATGCTAAAGTAGAAAATATTATTACAACAGTATTCTTTGCATTACTTCTATTATTAATGCTTTATGTAACAATTCATGATGTTATTAAATTATTCTAAAAGGACTAGAGATTCTAGTCTTTTTTATTTTAGTTTTTATTGACTAACCATGATTCATATGTTATTATTTATTTGTTCATTTGATATGGCGATGTAGCTCAGCTGGCTAGAGCATCCGGTTCATACCCGGCAGGTCGGCGGTTCGAATCCACCCGTCGCTACCAATTTGAATATAAAATCTAACTTTACGTTAGATTTTTTTATTTTGTAAAGAAAGAAACGAAGCAGGATATTACATGCTATAATTAAATTGTAAGGTGATTCATATGGTAACAGTTGTTGATAATGATGATGTTTGTATAAAACTAGCTGATGCTTATCTTACTAATGGTGTTAGAACACCAGATGGAAGAATGATCGGCGATTATATTGTTCAAAATACAGTTGAGAAGTTACAGTTTTATAAGAAGATATTTGGTGTTGAGAAACCTGATAAGATGTACTTTGAAATGTATTCTGATATAGAAGAATGGCGAGATTATTATAGAAGTGTATTTAAGAGTGAACCACCAGCATATAGTAGAGGAACATTTGAATCAAAGAAATCATTATCTACTTCCGTTCAACATCCAAGAGCAGTATATGGAACATCAATGTGGTATAAAACAGTTTGTACAAATGCTCATGAAGCATTCCATATGTTTTATAAGAAATATTGCTATGGCGAAGATAGAATAGTTTGGTTTGATGAAGGCTTAGCGCAATTCTTCTCAGGTGATTCTGAAGATAAGATAAAGGATGAAGATTCTTTTATTTTATATTTCAGTCGTTTCTTAGCAGATTATAAACCTATTAATAATTTAAATGAACGTATCCAAGGTAATAGTAGTGTATCTGATGATTTAATATTCTATAGAGAAGGTGTCTTTAATGGATATAGTGCTAGTTTTTTAATTATTTGGTACTTATATGAAACTAAAGGAATGGATTATATTATTGAATTAATGAAAGATAATAAACGAATTAGAGAACTAGGTGAATATGTTTTAGAAGAAGCAGTTGAATATTATAAGGATAAGTATTCAATGAGATCGAGAGAAAATCAATAACTAACTGTAAATAGTTAGTTTTTTTTAAGGTTATAATGGTATAATTAAATATGTGAAGGTGATATTATGGCACAATCATGGCACAAGTTAGATAATATGGGAACATTTTATTCTTTAACTAATAAAGTAATTGTTCCGGCAGTTTTTAGATTCTCCGTAACTTTATCTGAAGATATAGATGAAGAAGTGCTTAATGCAGCTATTAGAGAAGCCACAAAATTATATCCTATCTTTAAGAGTCATTTAAGAGTTGGTATGTTTTGGTATTATCTTGAAACAAGTGATAAGGAAGTAAAATGTACTAAAGAAGAAACACCTATCTGTGAAAGACTTTATTATGATAGTACAAGTGATTTATTTAGAGTTAATTATTATCATAATCGTATTAACTTAGAAGTTTCACATATTATTAGTGATGGTCGTGGTAGTTTAACATTCTTTAAGTGCTTAATATATAAATATTTAATAATTAAATATGATTTAAAAGATATAGATATTGAAGATGATTCATCTATCTTTGAAAAAGCAGAAGATTCTTTTGATAAACACTATGAAAGTAATAGTGAAAAGAAAGCTAATGATAGTAAAGGTAAGATATATCATTTTAGTTCTAAAACAAAGAATAATACAACTTATATGGAATACCATATAAGTACTAGTAAGGTTTTAGAACTAGCTCATAAATATAATACTAGTTTAACTGGTTTAATTCTTTCTGTATTAGTTATGTCTTTTAAGAATGAAATGAAAGATCGTGAATTAAAAGATAAATGTATTAAGATTAATGTACCAGTTGATTTAAGAAAATATTATAATTCTAAAACATCAGGTAATTTCTTTGGTTTAGCTAGTATTAGTTATAAGTTTAAATCTCGTAATGATACTTTTGAAGAAGTTGTTGAAAGTGTTAATAGAGAATTAAAAGAAAAGTTAAAGATTGGTAATTTACAAGCTAGAATGAATCTTATGATTAGTATTGAAAAGAATGCTATTCTTCGTTTTATATCTATCTTTATTAAAGACTTTATTCTTAAAGTAGTTGATTTAATGGGTGACTCTAATGCAACAACAACAGTATCTAATATTGGCGTTATTGAAGTTGATCCTCGTTTAGAAAAATATATAAAAGGATTTAATGTCTTTAATACAACAGGTAGTATGAAGTTTATTGTTAGTTCATATAAAGATGATTTATCTATTACTATTTCATCTAAGTATCGTAATAATGATGTTATTAAGAACTTCTGTCGTTATTTTGGTGATAATGGTATAGAAGGTGTTCTTAATACAACTAAGGAGGATAAATATGAGGAAATGTAATAAATGTAATATTAGTTACAATGGTAATCTTAGATATTGTCCTTTATGTCAAAGTGATTTAGTAGGAGATAAAACACCAAATGTTTTTCCTATTATTAAACCAAAGAAGAAATATTTCTTTTATAAGTTTTTATTCTTTATCTTTGCTTTAATAAGTATGACATGTGGTTTTGTTGAATATAATGTAGCTCATCAATTTATTGTTACTAATTATATGATTGTCAGTTTAGCAACAATTTATATCTTCTTAGTTTATTTTTTAAACTATCACTCTGATTTATTTGCTGTGGTTAATCGAGTGTTCTTGATAAGTTTCTGGTTATTAATTATGTGGTATTTTGTATTAAGAGAATCATTTATACCAGCATTCTTATTACCATGCTTATGTTTAGCTATCTTCTTATTTAATGATATTATGATTATTATTAAACAAGATAGATATGTTACAAGATATGCTAAGTTCTTGTTTGTTAATTTACTTTTATCTGTTTTAACAATTAGTTTTGTTATATTTAAAGCAGTTACATTTAAGATGTTAATATATGTTGTAGTATTTGTAGATATAGTTAATTTATTATCATTGGTAATTTTCTATAAAGAAGCTTTGATTGAAGAGTTTAAGAAATTTTTTAATATATAGGTGATATTTATGAAGAATATAAAGAGGTATTTTTATTTATTTCTAATCTTACTTACAATGATGTCTTATGTTCTTATTAACTATACTAGAGTAACTAGTTTAATAATTAGTATTTATTTAATATTTTTAATATGGAATAGTTATAAAGGTAATAAGAAGAATCTTTTATTACTATCAGTAGCATTAATTTTAGGTGTTACTAATATTATTATTCGTAATTATATTTTATATGTCTTATTTGATTTCTTATTAGTTGTAATAATATTTTATGATTATATTGTTTCAAATAAAGATAAGATTAATATTATTAAGATATTCTTAATGTTATTACTAGTTATATTCTTAATAAATAGTATAAGTCCTAATTTGTTCTGTAAATCATTTAGAGTTAAATTTAGAATAAATGAAGTAGATAGATTAGAAGAGAGTGTTAGTAAAATAGAAGATAATATTACAGTTAGAAGTAATATTATGTATGATAAGGAGTATCCAAATAGTTATTTGGATGTTTATTTAAAAGATAGTAGTTATCCAACACTTATCTATGTTCACGGTGGTGGATTTGTAGGTGGAGATAAGAATGGAGAAGAGTTATTAAATGAGAGAAACTTATTTACTTTCTTTAATTACTTCTTCGATAATGATTACAATATTATAAGTATTAATTATCCTTTAGCACCAGAATACAAGTATCCAATTGCTATTAAACAAGTTAATAAAGCTATTAAGTACTTAGTTAAAAATGGTAAAGAATTTGGTATTAATATGGATAATGTTGTTCTAGGTGGATCTTCTGCTGGAAGTCAACTAGTTGGTCAATTTGTTAATATAACAACTAATGAAGATTATCGTGTTAGTATGGGTATGGAACAAGCAATTGATCCAAGTAGTATTAAAGCAGTTGTTCTTAATGCACCATTACTAGATCCATTAAGACTTACTAAAACAAGTGATCCTTTAATTGATTATGTGTTTAGTTTAATGGGTAGAGCTTACTTTGATGTTGGTTTCTTATCAGAAACAGAAGATGTTAATGAAGCTAATGTTATTAATCATGTTAATAATCATTTCCCACCAGTATTTATATCTGATGGTAACTTTGGTTCTTTTGGTGATCAAGCAGAAGATTTACATGAGAAGTTAGATAAATTAGGTGTTGAAAATGAATATAATACTTATTCAATTGGCGATGCTGTACTAACGCATGAGTTTAATTATTTAAATACAAAGTATGCTGTTGATAACAATACAAAGATGATGAACTTTGTTAATCGATATGTAAATAGATAGTTTAACGATAGGTTTACTATCTATTTTTTGTTGTATAATTATAATAGGTGATAGTATGAGGGATAATAAGGGAATTATTATATGTTTAATAATAGTAGTATTAATATTACTTGGTGGATCAATTTACTTATTCTTTCAAAATGGAGATTTAAAGAATGAGATTAAAGAATTAAAAAGTAATAAGACACAAGAAGTAGAGAAGAAGGAAGAAGAAAAAAAACCAGAAGAAAAGAAAGAAGAAGTTAAAGAGCAAGAAGTAGATGTAGATGATTATATAGATTTATATAATAGTGTTATTTCTACTAGCGGTTATTCTACTGGTAGCTACTATAAATATTTCATAGTACCAAAGTTTGAAGTTTTAAAAGACTTAAATAGTCAAGATGCTTATGGTATTATTATGGCAGCATATTTTAAAGAGAATAAGAGCAAGTTAAGTGCTGGTAGTATTATTAACGCAAGTGAATTAGATCGGTATGCTACAAAGATGTTTGGTAAGGAATATAAACTTACACATAAGGAATATCCGGTATGTCCTTTAATAACTTATGATAGTACTAAGAAAGTATATGAAGTAGAAAATTTAGGTTGTGGTTTAGAAGGCGTACCTTACTATGTATCTACACCAGTTAAAGCTATTAAGAATGATAAAGAATCAGATATCTTTGTAAAAGTATTATTTGTATGTGAAACAAATAATGAAAATGAAATACCTTACTGTAAGAAGTATTTAGGTAAAGAAGAAATAAAAGGATTAGATAGAGAAGAAAATGGTTTACCAACAGATGAAGCAATAAAAGATAATGGTGTTTTATTTAAACTAGTCTTTAATTATGAAGATGGTAATTATATTCTAGTATCTGTCAATAAAGAAGATAAGTAATAAACTTATCTTTTTTTTATGTTAAAATAAGTTTGAGGTGTTACTTATGAAACCAATTATAGGTTTAGTACCTAGTTCTAGATATACAGGTAATAGAGATCAAGATCCATGTATGGATCAATATTATTTTATTGATAACTATATTGAAATGATTAATAAAGCTGGTGGAATACCAATGGGTGTTCTTCTTGATAAAGAAAAAGTAAGTGAAGAAGTATTAAGTCATTTTGATGCTTTTATAATACCTGGTGGACATGAAGTTAATAGATATATTTATGAAATAATTGATTATGCAATTAAACATAATAAACCATTACTAGGTATTTGTAGAGGTATGCATGCTATATCAATATATAGTGATGTAATAGAAAGTGATAATGTTGATAAAGTAGATGATAATTTCTTTGTAGAATATAAAAGATTAAAGGAATTAAATGAAGGTAGTTTATTAAAAAGATTACCTGACTTAAGTCATAATCATGTTGTTACATATGACACGATGGATATAGCAAGACATGATGTTAATATTACAGATAAAGATTCATTACTATATAGTATTTATAAACAAGATAGAATTAATATTATCTCTATGCATAACTATGGTGTTAGATGGATTGGTAAAGATTTTAAAGTAACTGCTTTAGCTGATGATGGTGTTATTGAAGGTGTAGAATATAATAAAGAAGGTTATTTTATTGTTGGTACACAATGGCATCCTGAACATGAAGATGGAGCAATATTTAGAAGATTAGTAGAAGAAGCTATTAAAAGGAAATAGCTTCTTTTTTTGACAATTCTATTAGATAGCTTTAATATAAATCCCAAGAGGTGAGGGAAATGCAAGCAATATTTAATTGTAAAGATTTAAATAATATGGTTCGTAATTACTATGAAGAAAACTTTAATATTGTTCTTGAACGTGCTGCTTTTTTAACACCAGAAAAAGAAACGGATTTTGATTATTTTGTTACTTTTAAGAATGAAAGTACTTCATATATTTCATCTCTTAGTAAAGAACAATTAGAAACAATTATTAGATTTGAATTAGAAAAAGAGTTAGAAGGTATTAGTGATATTATCTTTAGTAATCAAAATTTAGAATTTAAGTTAACTGTTATTTACATAAGAAGAAAGAATGATAATAAGATAAAGGAATAATCTTTATCTTTTTTTATGTTATAATTTTATTAGTGATGAATATGAAGAAGAAAAGAGTTTTATTTGTTTCATCGACAGGTGGTCATTTAAACGAATTATTAAGACTTAATAAGTGTTTTGATAATTATGATTATTACCTAGTAACAGAGAAGATGAAAACAAATGATTATTTAAAAGATAAGTATAAAGGTAAAGTAAGTTATTTAGTATATGGTACTAAACATCATATGTTAACTTATCCATTTGTTTTATTAATAAATTGTTTTATATGTTTATTCATTTATATAAAACATCATCCAGATTATATTGTAAGTACAGGGGCTCATGTTGGGGGCGTTATGTGCTTAATAGGTAAGATACTAGGTAGTAAAGTAATATTCATTGAGACATTTGCTAATATAAATACAAAGACAGCTACGGGTAGATTAGTTTATAAGTTTGCTGATAAGTTTATTGTTCAATGGGATAGTATGAAAGATATCTATCCGAACGCTATAGATGGAGGGTGGATATTTTGATTTTAGTTACTCTCGGAACACAAGATGAAAGCTTTGAAAGACTTTTAAAAGCAATTGATAAAAAAATAAATGAAGGCAAGATTAAAGATAAAGTTATTGTTCAAGCTGGTTATACAAAATATAAATCCGATAATATGGAAATATTTGATTATACTTCACCTGATAAGTTAGATGAATTAATGAAAGAAGCAGATTTACTTATTACGCATGGTGGTGTAGGAAGTATCTTAGGGGCTTTAAAATATGATAAACCAGTTATTGCTGCTGCAAGACTTGCTAAATATAATGAACATAATAATAATCATCAATTAGAAATAATTAGTAAGTTTAGTGAACTAGGTTATTTATTACCACTTGAAGACTTTGATAAGTTAGATGAAGTTATTAAAGAAAGTAAGAACTTTAAACCTAAAAAATTCGTAAGTAATACAGATAATATGATTAAGTTAGTAGAGGGATTTATTAATGAAGATAATCATGTTAGTTGGTTTAATAAATGGAAGTATTTTATTCTATTATTTATAATTATAATTATTTTATTAATAATTATATTATGATAAAATATTGATAGAAAGGGAAAGAGTTTGTATGACAAATAAAGTTAAAATTGAAGCTGGTTTAGCATCAATATTATTAGTATTAGGATTCCTTTTAGGTGGAATGTCTTTTGCACTAGTAATTATGTTCTTATTAGTATTCTGTGAATTAGATCAAAATACTAAGACTAATGCTTCTAAAATCATTACTTTTGCTGTAGGTATTACATTATTTAGTATGATTTGGAATATCATCTTCAGTGGATCTGATATTATTATTGATTTCATTGAATCAACTGTTAATCTAATTAATACTTTAGTTGAAGATGCTGATCTTGATGTTTCTAAGATAGTACTTGTTGCTAATTATGTTTTAACTTATGCAGATAAAGCAGTTGAATTCTTAATTACAGTTACTAAGTTTGCATTTGTTATTGCACTATTTAGTGGTAAACCAATTTTCAGTAATCCTGTTACTAACAAGATTAATGAATATGTTAACAAAGCAATCAATTACTTAAATAATGGTGGTGTTTCTAGTGCAGCTCCTCAAGCAGCTCCACAAGCACCAACTACTCCAGAAAAGTAATAAATAAAAAAGACCAATCGATGATTGGTTTTTTTATTTGAGTATGATAAGATTATTTTAGGGGAAGTTGGTAATCGTATGAAGAGTAATATTAGAAAATTTGATAAAGCTATAGAAAACTTTTTCCCAGAATCAGGTATTTGGTACAGTAACTGTTTTCTTACGGCTCAAGAGGTTGATAGAAGTAATCTTCCATGTCACTTAAGAAATAATTTATGGATGAGTAGATTAATGAAGTCAGAGAATCATTGGATTCTTGTACGTGATACAACCATTAAAGAATACTTAGATGGTTCTGAATTATTTAGCAACCTAAGACATGATTATGAACTTAGAATTGTAGAATGGCAGACTAAGCATCAATTAAATGATGGAGAAGGTTGGATTGTTAGTGATCAATATGGTGGAGACTTTTATATGTTCCATCAAGATGCTGATAAAGGATTTAGATTAGGTATTAAACAAACTTTAGAAGCTATTAATATGGATAAAGAAGTAATTGAAGAAGGTATAGAGAAGAACCGTGATTTATGGTTTGATAAATATATCAATATTGCTTTTAGAAATATATACGCACCAGTCTTTTTAAGTTGGAGTGGGGATCGTTCTACACCTAAGAAAGAACTTAAAGATGCATGGACAAGAGTTAGAAAGTATGATTATTATCAAGAACATAAGGAAAGTGTTGATAAGTATGGTACTATTCTACCTGAAATGAAAATGACTTTTGATGAAGTAACAATGTTACGTTATTATATTGAGATGGAAGGCGCTAAAAGAATCGAAGAAATCGATCGACGCAAAAAGGAAAGAGAAGCAAAGAGTTTTGCTAGAATAAAGGAAGAATAAAAATGGAATTGGAAAGTGTTATAAGAGATAGATACTCTGTTAGAAAGTTTAAAGATGATAAAGTAAGTGAAGAATTATTAAATAAGTTAATGGAAATAAGTGTTTTAGCACCTAGTGCTAAAAATGTTCAACCACTTCACATACTTACTTTAACTAGTGATGATGCATTAAGAAAGATTAATGAAGCTAGTCCTTGTATTTATAATGCGCCAGTAGTATTTGTTGTTTGTTATGATAAGAATAATGTCTATAATCTAAGTAATGGTACTAATAGTGGTAGTGAAGATGCCTCTATTATTGCTACACATATTATGTTAGAAGCTACTAATTTAGGTTTAGGTACTTGTTGGATTAATATGTTTGATGAAGATAAGATTAGAGAAGCTTTTAACTTACCAATTAATGAGCAAGTAGTATGTTTAATTGACTTAGGATATAGTGATACAATTCCAGCAGATAGACATAATATAAGAAAAAACAAAGAAGAAATCTTTGAATTGAAATAGTATTTCTTTTCTTTTTAATTTTTGGTGTTATAATTTATTTGTTAGACCACTTGAGGTTGGGTGATTGTATGAAGTTTGATAGTTTGGATTTGGTAATAAATCCAAATTTAAATGATTACTTACAAATTGTGGATTGTTTTAGAAATACTTTAGAAGATCCAGAATGGTTAAGTGATTATAGTATAAATGAATTAATTGATTTGATTACTAATAAGGGTACTGATATATTATTATTCAGTAAGAATAGTAAACCAGTTTGTTCAACAATGTTGATTCCTACGTGTGATCTTGTTAAGAAGAAATTAGATAAAAAGATTAATAGCGATAATGTTATTGGTTTTGGTTCTACTTTCTGTTTACCAGAATATGATAGTAAGGAATTAGATATTAAAGTAATCGATTATTTAGCTAAGTCTTTAAAGAAAGCTAATTTTAATAATATACTTGTATATATTCACCCAGATAATAAAGATTATATGAAAAAAATTGTTGAAGATAATTTTATTAAAGTTGGTCCAGTTGATTTAGAGATTGGACGTCGAATTATTTTTATGAAGAAGATTTAAAGTCATATTTATGACTTTTTATTTTTGGCTAAAAATAGTATTATATAGTTATTAGGGAGGTATTTTATGAAGAATGATTTATTCAGTATAGATGATGGTAATAATACTTATTCACCATTAGCAGATAAAATGCGTCCTAGTACTTTAGATGAAATATTTGGTCAAGATGAAATAGTTGGTAAAGATTCGGCTATTAGAAAAATGATAGAAAATGATAATATTACTTCAATGATCTTCTGGGGACCTCCAGGAGTAGGTAAAACTACTTTAGCTAAAATAATAGCTCGTGAAACTAATTCAGCTTTTTATGAATTGTCAGCTGTTACGAGTGGTGTTAAAGATATTAAAGAGTTAATTGATTTAGCTAAATATAATAAGAGTAATAATAAGAAGACAATTGTCTTTGTAGATGAAATCCATCGTTTTAATAAGAGTCAACAAGATGCTTTTCTTCCTTATGTTGAAGATGGCACAATTATCTTGATCGGAGCTACAACCGAGAATCCATCATTTGACGTTAATAGTGCCTTACTTTCTAGAAGTAAAGTATATACTTTAAAATCACTTGATATGGAAAGTATTATGAAGGTTCTTCGTAGAGCATTAGATAAAGAATATAAGAATGTTGTTATTAAAGATGATGAATTAGATCTTATTAGTAATATTTCTAATGGAGATGCTAGAGGAGCTCTTAATACTTTAGAGAATATTATTAATATTACACCAACAAGAAATAAGAAGAAAACAATTACTGATAAAGTATTACAAAATGCTCTTCAATCTAAAGTTTTCTTATATGATAAGAAAGGTGAAGAACATTATAACTTAATTAGTGCATTACATAAATCAATGCGAAATAGTGATCCGGATGCTGCACTATATTATTTAGCAAGAATGGTAGAAGCAGGAGAAGACCCTTTATATATTGCTAGAAGATTAATTAGATTTGCATCTGAAGATATTGGGATGGCTAATACGAATGCTTTAGTACAAGCTACTGCTTGTTATCAAGCTTGTCATGATATTGGTGTTCCTGAATGTAATGTTAATCTAGCACAAGCAGTTGTTTATTTAAGTGTAAGTCCTAAATCTAATTCTTTAGAAATGGCTTATTATGCTGCTAAAGAAGATGCTATTAAGACAATGAATATACCAGTACCATTACATTTAAGAAATGCTGTTACTAAGTTAGATAGTGAACTAGGTAATGGTAAAGGTTATATGTATGCTCATGATTATAAAGAACATATAACTAATATGGAATGTTTACCTAAGGAGTTAAAAGGTCATAAGTATTATGAACCAACTGATATAGGTAAAGAAAAGAATGTTAAAGAATTATTAGAGCGTATTAATAAGATTAAGAAAGACATGAAGTAGAGGAATTATATGAGTCATTTTGTAGATTTAATTAGAAATAAATATAAGAATGAAGAAGTAGATATCTTTGTAGATATGGATGGTGTTATTGCTTGTTATGATGTAGGTAAACCATATGACTTTTTAAATAAAAGACCATTATTAACAAATATTAATACTTTAAAAGAATTAAGTAATGATAGTAATATTCATTTACATATTTTATCTATTTGTCATACAAAAGAACAAATAGATGAAAAGAATACATGGTTAGATAAATATGCGCCATTCTTTAAAGATAGAGTAGTTATTAGTAAAGATAATGATTTAAGTTTAAATAGTGGTGAGTTAAAAGCTAATTATTTGAAGGAGTTTAATACTAATAATAAGATTATTATGATAGATGATGATAATAGTGTAATTCATTTATTAAGAAAAGAAGTAGAAGGTATTATTCTATACCAAGATTCAGAACTAATTGATTAGGAAGATTAATTAGTTCTTTTATTTTGGTAACAAAAATGTTAAAATAGAAAACATATTTGTGGATAAGGAAAATAGACATGAAGAAGAGTATTATATTACTATTTATTACAACTATATTATTAGCTGGTCTTATATATGTAGATTGTAAGACAATTATTTCTTCGCAAAATAGAGTAGTAGAAGAAAAATCAATAAGTGAAATTAAGACAGAAGATAAAAATGGTTCTGGTGGTTGTAGCACTTGTGGAGTAGATACAACGATTGAAGATACAGCTATTACAGAGAAGGAAGAAAATAAGTTTACTAATAAGGAACTATTAGTACTTTCCATATCAACGACTTTGATAATTGTAATCGTTATTATGTTAATAGTTACTAGATTCTATACAAGAAAATTTGATAAGAAGAAGTTAACAATGTTCTCATTCTTATTCTTAATTGGGGCACCAATTTTTAATACAATTAGTATTACTTATAGTGATCAAAGATTAATCAATAGTGATGAGATTGATGAACGTATTGCTGTAAGAGAAGCTAGTATGAAAGTTAGTGAGAATAAGAAGATTAGTAATGAAGATATTAGTACAGATAGTGTTAATAAGATAGGTTTATTAATTACTAATAAAGCTACTGTTACTGGTAGTAAACTAAATATTACTAAAACAGGTAATAGTACAGATAAGGAAGCATCTTATGAATATGGTTTAAATAGTGCTTTACTTATTAATGGTTTAAGTAATGTTAGTATTAAGAATTCACTTATATCTACAAGTAGTGGTGATAGTGTTGGTGTTATTACAACATCATTAGGAAGTATGTTAGATATAAGAAAGACAAGTGTTAGTACTTTAGGTGATGACTCTAGTGCCTTAGTAAGTACTAATGGTGGAAGTATTACTGGTGATATTTTAGACATTAATACTTCTGGTAGAAATAGTAGTGCAATTAGAGGAGAAGGTAATTTCTCAACTATTAAACTAACTAATAGTAGTATTAATACAAATGGATATAATAGTGATCTTATAATTAGTGATTCAGTTGTTAATTTAGATACAGTAAGAGGTGCTGCTACTAACGGAGATATTTTAAATGTTAAAGATAGTAGTGAGGCCCTAATTATCAATTCTGAATTAGCTGGTAATAGAATTTATAATTATAATGATGAATTAGATGAAATGGTTACTAATAGTGTAACAATTAAAAATTCATCTTTAACTTTTGATAGTAGATATAATAAGTTTGATATTTATAATAGTAATAGTGTTTATAATTTAGAAAATGTTACTATTAGTGATAATCAAGAAGAGTATCAAGGTTCATTTATTAACTTATCTAATAGTACAGTTAAATTTACAATTACTGATGGAAAAGTAAATGGTAATATTACAAGTGATAAAGATAGTAGTTTAAGAATTAATCTAAATAATAGTACTTTTAAAGGAACTGTTAATAGTGATAATAGAGAACTAAATGTAAGTGTTACATTAGATGCTCGTTCTAAATGGATTCTAACAGGTGACGCTTATGTTAAGAGTTTATCTATTACAAGATACAATTTAAATCAATTAAAGTATTATATTAATTCTAATGGTTATGATATTTACTATGATGTAGAGAATAATGAGTGGCTTGGTGGATTAACAATTAATTTACCTGGTGGCGGAACGTTAATTCCTGTAAACTAGTTAACGGTGTGATGTAAATTGACTATGAATATAATTTTAGTTAAAATTATATTTAATAGAGGAGAATAGAAATGACTGATAAGAAGAAACATTATCATCTACGTAAACCTGTTAAGATTGCTATTCCAATTATAACTATTTTAATAGCTAGTTTACTTATTCTTTTACTAAGTAATAACTCACAGTCATTTACTAGTGAAGTTAGTAATGAAAGTGTGTTTGCTAGTATAAAAGACTCTAGTGAAGATTTATCCAATAGTCCTTATATTAAGAACTTAAGTGATGATCTAGATGATTTAAAAAGAGATAATACAATTATTTATTATGCTAATAAATTTAAGTTAAATGTTCCAAGAGCTTTAGAGATTGCTCATCAAATAACTAATAACTATGATGATCCATATTTTTTAGAGAATCATGTTATTGCACCTGAATGGATGAGAGATAAGATTGGTACATTTAATTCTGAAGAAGCTGGTATCATATATTTTATTAGAAATATGTTTAGTTATCCTGAATGGTATGGTTCAAGTATTGAAGAAATGAGACTTTCTGAAGTACCTGATACTAATCGAATTGAAGTAAATGGAAAGTTCATTATGGATAACGGATTAACATTTGAACAATATGTTGGTCAAATGGCAGATGCTTTTGGAATTGATAAAGCACTTGCTTTAGGAATTATTTATCAAGAATCTGGATATATGAGAAGTGTCTTAGCTTCAACTAAGAATAATGTTAGTGGAATGAGAAACTATGATGGATGGGCTTCATACCCAACACTTGAAGCTGGTGTTATGGCACACATTGTTAATTTAAGAAGTATTATTAGACAATACGAATTAGATTTAGCAAATGATCCTAATGCTATTTATGTTCTAAGTGGTGTATATGTAAATGGTAATGCTAGTAGTCCTGCATATACTTGGGTAGAGAAAGTTCAAATATTTCAACGACAAATTAATGAAAGTGATTTATTTATTGTTAAATAAATCATTTTTTTGTGTTATAATCTTTTTAGTGGTTTTATGAATGAACTAAAAATATGAAGTGAGGAGATTAAAACAAGTTTTATCATAGATTATGTTTAGGTCATTCTTTTTTTTATTCTCTATTAATTAAATAAGAGAATTGGTAAAGGTTTTAAAATTCTTTTTGATTATAAATATATAATCTAAACGACGGTATTATGATGATTTATTAAAATCTTTAATTTTTTTGACTTTATGTTGACTTAACTTGCAATACTCATTATAATATACTCGTATTTTACCCAGAAAAGGTGATGATGGTCTTTTGGAACAATATTTTACAAACAATCCAAATTTAAAAAGCGAATTAAGAAATATTGTATATAAATACGATGATTACCAATTAGATTTTCTGAGTGATAATGGCGTGTTTTCAAAAGATAAATTAGACTTTGGAAGTAATTTACTTCTTGAGGTAATGTATAAAAATATTAATGATGGTTTAAATATATTAGATGTTGGTTGTGGATATGGATTCATAGGCATATCTCTAGCCAAAATTAAAAAGGCTAATGTCACATTATGTGATGTTAATAAAAGAGCACTTCACTTGGCTTCGAAAAATATGGTTCTAAATGAAGTAGAAGTTCAAGTTAAGGAGAGTAATTGCTATTCAGCGATTACTGATAGATATGATTTGATTGTTACAAATCCTCCAATTCGAGCAGGCAAGGAAATTGTCTATAAGATATTGGATGAGGCAAGAGACCATTTGGAGAGCTATGGTGAGCTTTGGTTTGTGATTAGAAAAGATCAAGGAGCCAAAAGTACTATAGAACATTTAAGTGCCAACTATGAATGTACTGTAGTCGAAAAGCGCAAGGGTTTTTATATAGTAAAAGCCAAAATTCGTTGACAAGAAAATAAGTGTATTATACAATAAATAATTGGTGGTATATTGTTTTTTTGTCTTCAAAACAACACTAAATTTAGTATAGGGGTGAAACATTAAATGGCATACAAAATAAAAAAGTTTGGCGACCATAGCGAGAGAAAGACATTCTCAAAAGTAAAGAATTCTCTAGAACTAACAGATTTATTAGAGATTCAAACTAAATCTTATAAAAGATTTATTGAACAAGGAATAAGAGACACATTTGAAGAATTATTCCCTGTTGAAAGTTTCACTGGTAATATTTCACTAGAACTAGGTGATTATTATCTAGAAGAACCAAGATACAGCATTAAGGAAGCAAAGGAACGTATGGTAAACTATGCTGCTCCTTTAAAGGTTCAAGCTCGTGTTTTCATTCATGAAACAGGTGAAGTTAAAGAACAAGAAATCTTCTTTGGCGATTTACCTTTAATGACTGAAGCAGGTACTTTTATCATTAATGGTGCAGAACGTGTTATCGTTTCTCAATTAGTAAGATCTCCTTCTGTATATTTCAAGAAAGAAATTGATAAGAATGGTAGACGTATCATTTCAGGTGAAATGATTCCTAATAGAGGTACATGGTTAGAGTTCGAATTAGATGCTCGTGACGTTTTCTATGTTCGTATTGATAGAACTAGAAAAGTTCCTGTTACAACTTTCTTAAGAGCATTAGGTCTTTCATCTAATGAAGATATAATTTCTTTATTCGGTGATGATAAGTATCTACAAACTACTCTTGAAAAAGATAGTACTAAGAATGCTGACGAAGCATTAATCGAAATTTATGAAAAATTAAGACCAGGTGAACCAGCTACACTTGACTCTGCAAAGAACCAATTAATTACAAGATTCTTTGATAAATTCCGTTATGACTTACAAAAGGTTGGACGTTATAAATTCAATAAGAAGTTAGACGTTCTTGATCGTTTATTAGGTCAAAAGATAGCTGAAGATATTAAGGATGGAAAGAAAGTAGTAGTTAAAGAAGGTACTGTAATTACTAAAGAAATAATAGATGAAATTCGTCCATTATTCGAAGGTGGTTACAATGTAGTTGAAGCTACTATTGATCCAGAACTTGATGAATTTAACAAAGTTCAAATTGTTAAAGTATATGATAAAGATGATGAAACACTAGTTCATACAATCGTTGGTAATGACCAAACTATTGAATCTAGACGTTTAACTATTTCTGATATCTATGCTGCTATTTCATATTATTTAAATTTACAATATGGAATCGGTTCAGATGATGAAATCGACCATTTAGGTAATAGACGTGTACGTCAAGTTGGTGAATTAGTTGAAACTCAATTCCGTGTAGGTATGAGTCGTATGGAAAGAGTTATTCGTGAAAGAATGACTACTCAAGACTTAGATACTGTTACACCTAAGACATTAATTAATATTAGACCTGTTACTGCTTGTCTAAAAGAATTCTTTGGTAGTTCTCAATTATCAAAATTCATGGATCAAATCAATCCATTAGCAGAATTAACAGATAAGAGACGTTTATCTTGCTTAGGACCTGGAGGTCTTTCAAGAGAACGTGCTGGTATGGATGTTCGTGACGTTAACCCATCACATTATGGTAGAATTTGTCCAATCGAATCTCCAGAAGGTCAAAACATTGGTTTAATTACATCTTTAGCTTCTTATGCTAAAGTTAATGAATATGGTTTTATTACAACTCCATATAGAAAAGTTGTTAAAGGTAAATTAACAGACGATATTGTTTATTTAACTGCAGATGAAGAAAGGGGATACTATATTTCTCAAGCTACTACTGCATTAAATGATAATAATGAAATCGCTGCTGATGAAGTAATCGCTCGTTTAAACGGTGATGCAGTTATGTGTAAGAAGGAACAAATTAGTTTCATGGACGTTGCTCCTAACCAAATTGTTTCTATTACAACATCTTGTATTCCATTCCTTGAACACTGCGATGCCACTCGTACATTAATGGGTGCCAACATGCAACGTCAAGCAGTTCCATTATTAACTTGTGAACCTCCAATTGTTGGTACAGGTATGGAACATGTTGCTGCAAGAGATTCAGGTGCTACTATTGTTTGTAAGAATGATGGTGTAGTTGACTATGCAGACTCAAGAAAGATTATTGTTAAGACTAAGGATCATGATGATACTTATTACTTAGCTGACTTCGAAAGAAGTAATGATGCATCTTGTATTAATCATCGTCCAATCGTTAAGAAAGGTGATAAAGTTCATAAAGGTGAAATTATTGCTGATGGACCATCTACTAAGAATGGTGAACTTGCTTTAGGTAAGAACATGGTAATCGCATTTATGACTTGTAATGGTTATAACTACGAAGATGCAGTTGTATTAAATGAAAGATTAGTAAAAGAAGATGTTTATACATCTCTACATATAGAACACTATGATATCGATTGTCACGATACTAAATTAGGTGCTGAAGAAATTACAAGAGATATTCCAAATGTTGGTGAATCTGCTCGTAAGAACTTAGACGCTAATGGTATTGTTAGAATCGGTACTGAAGTTAAAGATGGTGATATCCTTGTTGGTAAGGTTACTCCAAAAGGTGTTCAAGAATTAACATCAGAAGAAAAATTATTACATGCAATCTTTGGTGAAAAGACTAGAGAAGTTAGAGATACATCTCTAAGAGTTGACCATGGTGCTGGTGGTATTGTTCATGATGTTAAGATTTATACAAAAGAAAATTCAGATGAACTTCCAGCTGGTGTTTCTAAGATAATAAGAGTTTATATTATCCAAAAACGTAAGATCCAAGTTGGTGATAAGATGTCTGGTCGTTATGGTAACAAAGGTGTTATTTCACTTATTCTTCCAGAAGAAGATATGCCATACTTACCAGATGGTACTCCAGTAGATATTGTATTAAATCCACAAGGTGTTCCATCTCGTATGAATATCGGACAAATCTTAGAATTACACTTGGGTATGGCTGGTAAATTACAAGGTGTTCACTATGCTACTCCAGTATTTGATTCAGCTACTTGGGAAGATATCCAAGAAGAAATGGCTGAAGCTGGTATGGCTCCAGATGGAAAGACAATTCTTTACAATGGACGTACTGGTGAACCATT
>CADBLZ010000017.1 GCA_902795675.1 uncultured Erysipelotrichaceae bacterium | reverse complement strand
GATACATATCGTTTAGATGTATCAGATCGTAGAGGAATAAGAGAATTTAGAAACTGGTATCAAGAAAAATATCAAACACTAGATATCTTAGTAAATAATGCTGGTATCATTCAACCATTTAAAAAAGTTGAAGAACTAGAAGACGATACAATCGATAGAGTAATGAAAGTAAATTTCTTTGGTCCATATGATATCGTTCAAGATTTCTTAGGACTTATGAAAAAAGAATCAGAATCATATATTGTTAACGTATCATCAATGGGTGGTTTCTTCCCATTCCCATACCAAACAGTTTATGGTGCATCTAAAGCAGCGCTTAAAATCTTTACTGAAGGTTTATATGCTGAATTATCAGATACTAATATCAAAGTAATGATTGTTCTACCTGGTGCTATGGCAACTAACATAAGTGCTAACTCTGGTGTTCAAGTATCTTCATCAGCATCAACTTCTTCATATAAAATGTTATCTGCAGAAGATGCTGCTCATGAAATAGTTAAAGGTATTAATAAAAATAAATTTAAAATCTTTGTTGGTCAAGATTCTAAATTCATGCGTATACTATATAAATTAAATTCTAAAATGGCCATCAACTTTATAAACAAAAAAATGAAAGATTTAAATAAATAGTTATTTTAAATTATTTTTGTTATAATTAACTTAGAAAGACGTATGTCTTCTAATATAATAAAAGTAAAAGAGTGATAATATGAAAAATAAAGAAAAAGTATTAAGTGTATTATTTATCCTATTAGAAGTAGCTGCTATTATAACTACTATTATAAGTTTAGGCAAGATTCAAATAGAATTCTATACTGAAGATTCAAATATCTTTGCTTTAATAGTAACAATCATTTATTCTTATTACTTATTCAGTAATAAGAAAGTACCTAAAATAGTAAATATACTAAGACTATCAAGTTTAGCTATGTTAATGATAACATTCTTAACTGTTTCATTAGTATTAGTACCAATCTATCGTATGGATTTATCTTTCGCATATTGGGGTCCTAACTTCTTTTATCATCTAGTATGTCCAATCTTATTCTTTATTAATTATACTTTCTTTAGTAAAAAAGAAGAGTTTAATACAAAAGATTTATTCATCTCAACAACACCAACAATTATCTATGGTATTATTTTAATAGCGATGAATGTAATAGTTAAAGGTTATGGTCCATATCCATTCTTATATGTATATGAACAACCAGTATATCTATCTGTCTTATGGATTTTAATCTTCTTTATGACTAATCTAGTTATAACAATTTGTTTATCTAAACTAAGTAAAAAGTAATTCAAATGAATTACTTTTTTTAATTATTAAACTTATTGTTTTAATTTTATATTTATAATATAATATTATATATAATAAGGAGTTGGCTTCTATGAAGATTACATTAATGGATGTTAATAAATTAGTTGATCTAGTATTACCAAACGAAAACTTTGGTAACTATTGGATTAAAAATGCTAATGATGAAAACTTAGTACAAGTATCTGCCAGCGACCTTGGATGGACTTTAAAAAGTAACTCAGATGTTAAAATAATAAATAGTGGAACTCCTGTTAATGAAGTGATGCTTGAAGCAGAGAAGTTCTATATCATAAAAAATGTTTTAGATGGTAATGAATATGTTGTTTATTCATCTCCAATCTATGATTCAAATGTCTTTAAATTAATCTTATCTAATAGTGAACAAGTTAACTCTTGGTATATTGGTAATAATGATGCTGAAGATAGTTCTACATTACCTAATATTGTATCTTATGAACAAGCAGGTATTGCTCGTAACCAATTAAAGATTAACTATAATAATGGCGTTTATTCTGTTATTAATTTAAATCCTCAAATACCAATGTATATAAATGGTAAGATGGAAGAACAAGCAACTATTAAATATGGTGATGTTATTTTTATCTTAGGATTTAAATTAACTATTATTAAAGATATCTTCTATATGAATAATCCAAATAAACTAGTTAAATATAGTGCTCAACACTTTACTGAAAGAGTATTACCAGAACTAGATTACTCAAAAATTTCTCCAGATCCAGATCCAGCTACTGAAATGTATAAGAAGGAGGATTACTTCTTAAAACCTCCTCGTTTTGATGAACAAATAGAAGAGAAGACTTTAAAGATAGATCCACCACCAGCTCCACAAAAGCAAGAAGAAATGCCTGCTATCTTAACTTTAAGTACAATGATGATGACAGGTATGAGTTCATTAATGACTGGTGCTGCAACTATCTCTAATGTTGTAAGTGGTAAAACAACTCTAGCTGAATCATGGCCATCAGTTTTAACTGCTATCTCTATGTTAGCAACTATGTTATTAATACCATTTATTACTAAAAAATATAACGAACATAAAAAGAAAGTTTATGAACGTAATAGACAAAAACTTTATAGTCAATATATTAATAACAAACGTGTTGAATTCTTAAATGAAATGAAAAGAGAACAACAAATCTTAACTGATAAATATATTAACTTAAAAGACGTTGGTGATATCATTCTTTACCGTAAACGTAATCTATGGGAAAAGAATACAGATGATTATGATTACCTAACATTAAGATTAGGTATTGGTTCAATACCACCATTCTTTAAAGTGTCTTATCCAGAAGAACACTTCACAATGGAAGATGAAGATAACTTAATGTCTTACCTAAAAGCTTTACAACAAGAAACAATGAAACTAGAGAATGTTCCTGTAACATATTCATTTATTAAAAAATATGTAACAGCTATTATTGGTAACAAAGACATAACAGATTCATTCTTAAGAGGTATCTTATTACAATTATTTGCTTATCATGGTTATGACTCATTAAAAATATGTGTCTTAACTAATAAACAAAATGAAGATTTCTGGGATGATGTAAAAGATTCACCATACTTCTGGGATAATAGTAGAAGTGTAAGATTCTTTGGCACAAATCCAGACGACATAAGTCAAATAAGTTCATACTTCGAAGAAATGTTACAACGTGCACAAGAAAATGCTAATGCTGGTGCTGTTAATACTGGAACTGAACAAAACAAATCATTCATTCTTGATACAAGATACGTTATCATCACTGATGATATTGAAGACGTACGTAGTG
>CADBLZ010000016.1 GCA_902795675.1 uncultured Erysipelotrichaceae bacterium | reverse complement strand
TGATAATGAAATACATGAATTTTGTACTGCTAAGTACAACACAACATTTGATCAACTAAAGAAAGTTGATGTTAATGGTGAAAATGAGGATAGTGTATTTACTTACATTAAAGAAAATTCACCTAAAGAATATATTAAGGGTTTAAAGAATAAACTTGCTATGGGTGCTATTAAAAAGATGAGTACTACATGTACTAAAGAAAGTGATATTCTATGGAACTTTACTAAATTCTTAGTAGATCAAGAAGGTAATGTTGTTATGAGAGTTTCACCAATCGAAAGTCCTAGTGTAATGGAAGATAAAATTAGTGAACTATTAAAATAAGAGATAATTAATTATCTCTTTTTTATTTTGTTTGTATTCCTACCTTTTTGGTAGTATAATATCAATCGAGGCGATATATATGAAAATATCAACTAAAGGAAGATATGGTTTACTCATTATGTTAGATGTTGCATCAGGATATAAAGAAGATAAATTTATATCTTTAAAAGAAATATCAGAGAAAGAAAATATATCTTTAAAGTATTTAGAAAAGATTATGTTAAACTTTAAGAACTCTGATTTCTTTATATCATCAAGAGGTGGAACTGGCGGTTATAAACTTAAGTATGCACCTAAGGATTATAAGATAGGTGATATTTTAAGAATCGCTGAAGGGGATTTAAATGTAACTGATTGCGTTCATGGTGGATGTACTAAAGCACATGCTTGTAAAACATTCGCATTATGGCGTGATTTAAATAAAACAATTAGTGATTTTTTAGATAGTAAAACACTAGAAGATTACATGTAGGAGGATAATATGAAATTACTTGAAATAAATAATTTAAATACAATTGCTGAAGATGATCATAATAAACATATTTTAAAAGGTTTAGATTTAGAAATAAATGAAGGTGAAATACATGTTATTATGGGACCTAATGGTTCAGGTAAATCAACTTTAGCTAATACTATATTTTCTTCTCCTAGATATATTAAAACTGATGGTACTATTAAATTCTTAGGTGAAGATATAACTAATGAATCAACTACAGAAATAGCTAAGAAAGGTATTTTTATGTCTTTCCAAACACCTATTGAAATACCTGGTGTTACTGTAGCTAATATGTTAAGTACAGTTAAGAAGAGTATTGATCCAGATAATGCATCTATTTCTAAAATATATAGAGAAGTAAATGAAAACTGTGAAAAGATTAATATGGATAAATCATATATATCTAGAGAATTTAATGTAGGTTTCTCTGGTGGAGAAAAGAAGAAAGACGAAATGTTACAAATGTTAGTCTTTAATCCTAAGTTAGCTATTTTAGATGAAACAGATTCTGGTTTAGATGTTGATGCTATTAAAGCAGTAGTTAAAGGTATTAAAACATTTAAGAATGATAAGAATGCTATCTTAATAATTACACACTCAACTAAGATACTAGAAGATTTAAATGTTGATAAAGTACATGTATTACTTAATGGTCGTATAGTTGAAACTGGAGATATTAGTTTAGCTAATAAGATAGATAAAGAAGGATATAAGTCTTATGAAAACTGATATAACACAATATCAAGATGAAAACTTAACTAATATCTATAATACTAAAACAACTAATACAGCTATTATAAAAGAATATGGTTTAACAGAAGATATTGTTAGAAATATATCTAAAGAAAAAAATGAACCAGAATGGGTTTTAGATATAAGACTTAAAGCTTTAAAACTATTCTATGAATTAGAAGATCCTAATTGGGGACCAGATATAAGTTATTTAGATATTAATAAAATAGCTACATATGTTAAATCAATTGATACTGAAAAAAGAAAATGGGAGGATGTACCAGAAGATATAAAGAATGTCTTTGATAAGTTAGGTATTCCTGAAGCAGAAAAAGAATCTTTAGCTGGTGTTGGTGCACAATTCGATTCAGAAATTGTTTATCATAACTTAGAAGAAAAAATGAAAAAGTTAGGTGTTATATATACTAACTTTGATGTAGCTTTAAAAGAATATCCAGAATTAGTTAAAGAATACTTTACTAAAATAGTACCTTTAACAGATCATAAATATATTGCCCTTCATTATGCTTTATTCTCTGGTGGTTCATTTGTTTATATACCTAAAGGAGTTAAATTAGATTTACCATTACAAAGTTATTTTAGATTAAATGAAAAAGGTTCTGGTCAATTTGAACATACATTAATAATTGTTGAAGAAGATTCTTCATTACAATTTATTGAAGGTTGTTCAGCACCAGGTTATAACGATTTAAATTTACATGCTGGTTGTGTTGAATTAGTTGTTAAGAAGAATGCTTATTTAAGATTCTCAACAATTGAGAACTGGTCTAAAAATATGTTAAATCTTAATACTAAGAAATGCTTAGTAGAAGAGAATGGTAAGATTGAATGGATCATGGGTTCATTTGGTTCTAAAGTATCGATGTTATATCCATTAAGTATTTTAAATGGGGAGAATGCTAAATGTGAATTTACAGGTATCTCTTTTGCTGGTATTGGTCAAAACTTAGATACGGGTATTAAAGTTGTTTGTAATGCTCCACATACATCTGTTGTAGTTGATTCTAAATCAATCTCTAAAGATGGTGGTATATGTACATTTAGAAGTAATGTCTTAGTAAAGAAACAAGCTAAGAAATCAAAGATAGCTTTATCATGTGAATCACTTATGATGGATAGTATTTCAAGAAGTGATACGATACCTGTTAATACATTAAACTGTGATGATGTAGAATTTGCTCATGAAGCGAAGATTGGTAAGATAAGTGAAGAAGCAATCTATTACTTAATGAGTAGAGGTTTAACAGAAAGTGAAGCTAAAGCATTAATTGTTCGTGGCTTTGCTGATCCAATCGCTAAAGTATTCCCAGTTGAATATGCAGTTGAAATGAATCGTTTAATAGATCTAGAACTAGAGGGGACGATAGGTTAAGATGGAATATATTTTAAATGAAACTAAAGTTAAAACTTCTAATGGTTTTAAAATGAATAACATTAAAGTATCTCTTGATCTACCAACTGAATATAATTTCCATGATTATATTGTTAATGGATCTAGTGATATTATAATAAATGATACTAACAAAGATATTACTTCTGATATTGGTTTAACATTTAGTAAATATAAGAATGTTGATATTGATATAAATGATAATAAAGATATTATATTAATTTATGAATTTAATAATGATAATTTAATTGATAACATTAATATTAAATTAAATAGTAATACTAAAAGTAATATTATTATTAAATATACTAGTAGTATTAATACAACTAACTTCCATCACTTAGTATTAAATATAACTGGTGGACAAGATAGTGTTAGTAATATAACAGTTATTAACATGTTAAATAATAATAGTGATTCATTTATTGCTATTAATGGTGATATAGAGAAAAAAGCTAACATTAAATTAAATATCTTAGATATGAATGGTAAGATAAGAATTAATAATATTAATTCTAATAGTTTAGAAAAAGGTAAGTTCTATGTTAATAATCTATATATAGGTTTAAATAATGATTTAATAGATTATAATTATTATCTAAAAAATACTGGTAAAGAATCTATTAATAGATTAGAAGTACAAGGTTATTTAAAAGATAATGCTATTAAACATTTTAAAGGTATTATTGATTTTATAAGTGGTTGTAGTAAATCCAGTGGAATAGAAAACGAAAATGTCGTATTAGCAGATGATACAGTAATAAGTCGATCACTACCTGTTCTTCTTTGTGGAGAAGAGGATGTAGAAGGTGCTCATGGTGTATCTTCTGGTAAGATAGATGAAGAAAAACTATTCTATTTAATGAGTAGAGGTTTAGAAAGATTAGATGCTGAAAAGTTAATTATTAAATCCAACTTTAATAAGATTATTAAAGAGATTAATAATGAAGAAATAGAAAATGAAGTATCTAATTATATAGATCAAATAATATAATTCCGTAATATACGGAATTTTTTATTTGCTTTATTTATTTTTTTATTGTGCTATAATTAATTTAATATAATGGCCGAGAAATATGACTTGTTATATAAGAGGAGAGTTTGAAGTGAAGAGATTTAAATATTTAGTATTTGTATTCTTTTTATGTATTTTAAGTATAGGCGTAGTTAAAGCTGCTGATAGTAACTTGAATGTTAAAATAACAAACGCTTATTGTGTTAATAAGTATTCAGGAGAAGAAAGAGCTAACTTTAATACTTCGGTAGCAGGTTTAATAATTAGCATGGATGATGCTAAATTTAAAGACGTTGGTGATTATCTTGATTGTACAATTGAAATCACTAATGGTACTAATGCATCGATTGAAATTGATGAAGAAAAGATAACTGGTCAAAGTGATGAATATATTAGTTATGATTTTACTTCTGAAACAGGTAAAGAAATACCATCTAATAGTTCTAAATCTTATAAGTTATTAGTTTCTTATAATAAGGAAATAACTGAACCTCGTAATTTAAGTAATGAAATAGAAATCGGTTTAGTAGATAATGGTTTAATATCAAACCCAGAAACAGGTGCTTTCTTAAGTGTTCTTATTATTGTTATAGCTTTAGTTGCTGCTTTAGCATTAATTGTTATAGCTAGAAAAAATAAAAAGATCTTTAGATTAGGTTTAATAGCATTATTATTAATACCTTATGCTGTTAATGCTAGATCACCTAAAACTTATAGATTAGAAATGAAACAAAACATCAGAGTATTCTTATCTGATGAAGCTGCTGGTAAGAAAAGAGCAGCAGAATTAATAGATGATATCTATGGCGGTGGAGAAGGAACTGGAACTGGTGACAATGACGTAGATAAGAAATCTTATTTATCTGGTTTTGTTCTTGGTTATGATGATGGTTTAGAAGCTGCTAACAATAGAACAGATGAAGATAATGAAGAATATATAAATGCTTTTAAGAAAGAAATTAGTGATAGAGGCTTAGCTGATGAATTATCTGACTTTGTAGATGGTTATGAAGATGGTTATAGTTCTGGGTATGTTGATGGTAAGAAGTATAAAGATGTTCTTTTAGATGAAACTAGTAAAGCTTATAAAAAAGGTTACGAAGATGGTAAGAAAGACGGAATGAAGTACTTCTTAAAATTAGTTATTATGGATTCTAGTTCATATAAACAAGGTTATGAAGATGGTATAGAATATGCTGATTCAAGAAGTAACCCAGATTCAGCTAATTACATTTCAGGTTATAATGCTGGTTTTGCAGCAGGTGTAGCTTATGAAAAAAGCATAGTAGATAAAGATAGTGAAAGTTATAAAGC
>CADBLZ010000015.1 GCA_902795675.1 uncultured Erysipelotrichaceae bacterium | reverse complement strand
TTTAAAGATATAGCTAATACTAGTGGTACTCCTACTACAGTATTTATTAATGACGGTGAAGAAACAACAACTGCTAATAGATTAGTTGGTAATAGACCTAGATCCGACATTGTTAGCAGATTAAAAGCTTTAGGATATATTAAGGAATAATAACAGTGAAAAAACAAAATAAAATTTTTGATATTAAAGTTTTTTTGGGAGGGTTAATTCTAATTGGAATATATTTATTATTACCAAGTAAAATACTCTCTTTTTTTGTTCCCTTAGGTCTAGGAGCAAATTTAAGTATTATTCTAACTTACGTCGTTTTTGCTGTTCTAGTTGGTAGTTTATTTAGAAAAAGATTAGTTAATGATGCTAAGACATTTAAGTTAAAGATGTTCACTGATAGTATTCCTTACTATGTTAAGGGATTCATATGGATGATTGTTACTTCTATTATTATTTCTCGTTTAAATATTGGAACTAATATGAATGAAGAAGCTAATCAAGTTATTATGAACAGCTTCCCTATTGCAGAAATATTAACTGCTTCTATTTTCTCTCCTTTTATTGAGGAATTAGTATTTAGAGGTAGTTTTACTAAGTTAAGTAGTAATGATAAGGTATTTATTATAATAACAGCTTTATTATTTAGTTTTACTCATATACTAAGTTCTGTTTATTATGTTAAGGATTTATTACTAGTACTTCCATATTTAGGTTTAAGTATAGTATTTGGTTTGGTGTATAAAAAGTACAATAATATTTACGTTTCTATGTTAATGCACGCAATTCATAATTCCATTTATCTATTAATTTATTTTATAATATGATAAAGGGTGATTATAATGAACGATTATAATACAAGAATGCAAAAGTATGAGATTAACGAAGAAACTTCTGAAGAAGAAGTTGTTGAAACACCCAGATTAACTAAATGGCAAAAAGCTATTATTATAGGGGTTCTAATACTTATACTTATTATTGCTTATGGTATTACAGTTGAAACTAAAGTATTCGGTAATAAAGAATACAAAGTTGAATCAGCTTTAATTCCTAGTTCTTTTGATGGATTTAAGATAGTTCAATTTAGTGATATTCATTATGGAACTTCAATTAATAAGGAAGAAATTAAAAGAATTGTAAGTAATATTAACAAACTAAAACCGGATATTTTAGTATTTACTGGTGATTTAGTTGATAAGAGTGTTAATTTAAGTGAAGATAATCTTAATTACTTAATTGAAGAATTTGGTAAGTTAGATGCTAAGATGTATAAGTTTGCTATTTATGGTGATGACGATTATCATAATGATTATTATAAAGATATATTAGATAAGAGCGGTTTTATTCTTTTAAATAATGAAACCAAACTAATCTATTTTGAAGGTAATACACCTATTTTAATAAGTGGTTTTAGTACAATAGATACTAATCCAGATTATAGTATTTTAAATAAAGATATTAATGGAATACAAGTAAATGGTTTATATAAGATTGTTCTTACTCATCAAACTAATAGTATTGATGAATTAATGAACTACTCCCCTTCTTTAATATTAGGAGGAGATACTCTAGGTGGTTTAGTAAACATTATTCGTCCTATATTTATTAATAAAGATAGTAATAAACATTATAAAGAGTATGAAAGAATCCAAGATACTGATATTTATGTTAGTAATGGATTAGGAACAAATAATATTCAATTAAGACTTAATAATTATCCTAGTTTCAATTTATTCAGATTGTATAATAAATCTTAATATAGTATAATGAGTGTGGTGATGAATTAATGGAATGGTATCATTATTTAATAATACTTGCTGTTCTAATTATTATTGCTTTAGTTGTAATTAAGTTAAATAGTAAGGACTTTTCTTCAGAAGTTAATAAGTTAGTTAAATTCCTTGGTGGTAAAGATAATATTATTAATGCTGAAGTAAATATGTCTAGACTTAAGGTAATAGTAAAAGATACTAGTAAGGTAGATAAAAGTGGTATTCAAAAGTTAGGTGCTCAAGGTATTGTTGAAGTAGATAATCAAGTTAAGATTATCTTTGGTAAAGATGCTAAAGTACTTAAGAATTATATTAAAGATATAGTTAAATAAAAAATAACATCGTTTGATGTTATTTTTTTTGTTCTAATAAGTTTTCACTAATGATATAACGAGGACGGTGTTTTGATTCGATATATGTTTTACCAATATATTCCCCTATTATACCTATTGATAATAAGATGATACCTAATGATAAGTATATTGAGATAGCAATAAATATTAAGGTATCAAACTCAGCATTTATTATAGATGATACTAAGAAGATAATCATTAGGACGAAAGATATTATAGATGTAATAATACCTAAGTTAAGAATTAACTTTATTGGTTCAATACTAAATGACGTAATTCCTTCCCATGCTGTACTTAATAGTTTATTAAGCGGGTACTTTGTTTTACCAGCCGTTCTTGGTAATCTTCTATAGTATACGATATCTGATTTAAAACCTATTAATGGGAAGATACCTCTTAGGAATAGATTAACTTCTTTATAGTTTGATAAACCATCTAACACTCTTTTAGTTACTAAACGATATTCTGCATGATTATAAACTATTTCTATGCCAAGCTTTTTTACTAGTTTATAGAAGAATAAAGCAGTATTTCTTTTAAACCATGTATCTGTATCTCTTGATGATCTAACACCATAGATGATGTCTGATCCTTCATTATATTTTTCAATCATTTCATCGATGACAGATATGTCATCTTGTAAGTCAGTATCCATGGAAACGACAACATCAGCATGTTCTTTAGCTACCATATAACCTGCTAGTAAAGCTTTTTGTTGACCAACATTATGAGATAATGAAACACCCGTAAATAAGTCGTTTTTAGAACTAGTTTCTTTTATGATATTCCACGTATCATCTTTTGAACCATCATTAATAAAAAGGACTTTACTATCTTTAGATATTTTTTTATTTTTAATTAGTTCTTTTAGTTTTGAATTTAATACTTTAATTGTTTCTGGTAGTACTTCCTCTTCGTTATAACATGGAAGTATGATATATAATGTTTTGTTCATATGGATACCTCACATAAATTATTATAGCACATATTTATTTGTTTATATTATTCTCTTTTTATAGTATTATAAATAAGGGGATTAATATGAAAGAACATAAAAAAATATTAACTTATTTATTTAATATATTAATTGTATCTTTACTCTTTTGTATTACATTAAAGATTAAAGATATTTTTCCTTTTGGTAATGAAACACTCGCTATTACTGATTCCTATTATCAATATCAACCATTCTTATATAATTTTATTATGAGTATTAAGACTGGTAATTTACTTAGTTATTCATTTATTGCTGGTTTAGGTAATCCAACTATTTTTAATATTTTATATTATTTAAATAGTCCGCTTAATCTAATAGCATTAATAACTAATAATCCAGAAATGATGTTTTTCTTAGTCATTCTAATTAAGTTATTAATGGGAACAGTAGTAATGACTTTCTATTCACTTAAAAGAAGCGAAGATGATCATTTCATAAGTATTGTTGCTACTTTAGGTTATGTATTCTCTGGTTGGTTTTTAGCTTATTATTTTCAAATAATGTGGTTAGATATTATGATGATCTTCCCTTTATTTAAATACGCTTTAGATAAGTTATTAGATGAGGAAAAACCATTATTATACATTATTGTTTTAGCTTATATTGATCTATGTAATTTCTATTTAGGATTTTCAATCGGATGTTATACAATTGTATATTTCTTAATCAAAATATTTAGTAATAAAATGAGTGCTAAAGATAGAATTAGAAAGTTTGATGTTATCTTCTTAAGTACACTTACTTCTTTCCTTCTTTTAGCTCCTTATGTATATTATTTATATAATTCATTTATAAAGATGTTAATTGTTAGTCCTTCTAATTTAGAAATGAGTGGACTTCATTTAGGAAGTTTTATTTCAGGATTATTCTATGGTAACGCAATTACATTTGAATCACCTTATCAAAATGGTTTAGTTAACTTATGTGTAAGTATGTTTATCTTTATTAATTTTATTTATTATTTCTTTAATAAAAAGATTAATAGAAAGTATAAGATTATTAGTTTAATAGAACTTGTTTTATTCATATGTTTATTCTTTATTCCTAAGTTGGATTATATGTTTAATGCATTCCATATTCCAATTAATTTCTTATACCGTTATTCCTTCTTATTTGTTTTATTTATAGTTGATCGTTTTATTGATAATATGAAAGTTAAAAGCGAATTTAATAAAATAGGATTTATATTTAATATTGTTTTATATGGCTTACTAATCTATTCTCTATTATCTGGTAATATATCTTTAAAACTATATATATTAAATTTAATTATGATTTCTATTTATAGCTTTATTATTCTATTTAAACTATTTAATAAGAAAATTGTTAAAGTACTAATAGTATTACTTATTATAGTAGAATCAATAATTGGTTTATCAAACTCTATTAAAGAGAATAATAAAACAGATAAAATCGATACTTATGCTAACGAAACATTTGAATATAGAACTAATACTTATGGGGCTGGATTAAATTACTACGCTAATGTGCCATCAGTTAATTTCTTTAGTTCAATGAGATATTACAATACCATTAAAATACTTTATGGTTTCTCTTGTAAAAGTGATTGGATGAATCAAGGTGTTTGTGGCGGTATGAATTCCGTATCTAAGTTGTTATTTAATATTGAAAATAATGGTAAATACATTAATAAGTTATTTACTGTTAATAGTAATACATTAAATGTAATAGTTAACACTAATGATGATATTATTAATTCTACAAAAGAAATTAATGGATATATAAATGAAATATTTGGAATTGATAACATTAATGAACAAATTGATATTGAAATAAAACAAAGTACTATAGATAAAAATAAGTATTATTTTGTTATACCAGAAGATGGTATGTATACAATAAAAGCTGATAATTTTGTAAATTATTTTATATATAAAGATAAGATGGCATTATTTAATATGGAAATAACTTATTTGCCATCTGAGTATGAAAACCTTAGTGCTGATAGAGCATCATACTTATATTATGCTTATTCTAATAATTTTAAAAAGGGAGAAATTATAAGTATTTATTCTGAGGTTGAACCAAAGATGAATTTCTATAAAGTAAATGATGATAAGTATAATGAACTATATAACTTACTAAAGGAAAATGAAATTAAGTATACTTATTATAAAGATAATCATATTGAAGGAGATATTACAGTTAAGAATGATGATATCATCTTCACCTCTATTCCATATGATACTAATTGGCATATATATGTTGATGGTAAAGAAACTGATGCTATTAAAGTATTTGATAGTTTAATAGGTATTAAGACAAGTAATGGAAAACACCATATTATGATGGTTTATAAATGGAATTTAACTGTACCTATTATTATTAGTATTGTTACGGGAATTGGTTTAGTTATACTTATAATTAAAAATAAAAAGAAGAGAGAATAATCTCTTCTTTTTATATTTGATCTAATTCTTTAATGATTGATTCTTTATCCATATGTTGGCCAATGAATACTAGTTTTACCATCTTGTCACCATATTCAGGATCCCAATCTTTTTGTAAGTCTGGATTTTGAGCTAGCACTTCTTTTTGGAATGAAGGTTCTTCTTCAATTAACCATAAACCAGCTTCATATAAATCTTTTAAGACACCAGATGATTCAAACATGAAAGACATTCTTTCATCTTCATCAAAATATAGAATACCTTTTGATCTAATAACTCCTTTAGGGAAGTTTTCAACAAAGTTAACAAACTTTTCTCTGTTAAATGGTTTTCTTCTTTCATATACAAATGTTGAAATACCATATTCTAATACTTCACCTGATTCATCTTCATCTTCTTCGTTTTCTAAAGCTTCATACCAACCTGAAGATGTAGCAGCTTTTTCAAAACTAAACTTATGTGTATCTAAGATTTCTTTTAAATCAACTTTTGAATAATTAGTTTCAATTATATTAGCATTAGGTTGTAATGCTTTTATAATTGTTTTAATCTTATTTAATTCATCTTTAGATACTTCATCTATTTTATTTAAGATGATTGTATTACAGAATTCGATTTGTTGAATAACTAGTTTTTCTAAGTCATCATCTTCAATGTTTTCTTTAGTTAATGATTCTCCATCATTAAATTCAGCACTTAATCTTTTAGCATCAACTACTGATATAATTGAATCTAGATAACAAAGTCTTGGCATTTTGTATTGTAAGTATGCATCTTCTACTGCTTGTAAAGTTTGAGCAATAGGAATTGGTTCACAAATTCCACTTGCTTCAATAATAATATGATCAAACTTTTTCATTTCTAGTAAATCATTAATTTGATTTAATAAATCTGTTTTTAGGTTACAACAAATGCAACCATTTTGTAGTGGTACTAAAGATTCATCTTTAGAATTAACTACACCACCCTTTTCGATTAGTGAAGCATCGATATTTACTTCACCAATATCGTTTACGATAACAGCTATTTTTAAGTTATCTTTGTTATTTAAGATGTTATTTAATAAAGTGGTTTTACCACTTCCTAAATAACCTGTTATTAATGTTATAGGTACTGATTTAAACATTTATACCAACTCCAATCTAATGTATTATAGCATAAAAAGATAAAAAGAAGATATTAATCTTCTTTTACTCTTAATAGCATTTCATCTGCATCATAACCTTCAAATGTACTTTTAGATTGTAAAACTATTTCATAATTTGTTAATAGATTTGGATAATTATATATTGTTGGTTCTATGCCTGAGGCAGTAAAGAAGACAATGTATTTTACTTCTTTGTTATTTATATAACTATTTAGTGAATCAAGTATATTTGGATATAGGAGGTAATCAATATTTTGGGTTTCAAAGTAATATGTACTTGGGAATAAACCAGTAACGGTATATACTCCTGGATCTAGTAAACCTATTTCAAGTAATGTTGCTTCTTCATCTTTATTAATTATTTCAGCAAACTTATATTGGAATAAATCTTTTTTATCTTTAAACATGGATTCTTTGTAGTTAGCAAAGAAATATGATGATACTAAGCAAATAGTAGTTATTATTACAAGTGATAGTGCATATTTTTTTAGTAACACTTTTTCTAATAAGAAGAAGATTAATACTAAAGAGAAGATGATAAATATTGATAATGGAAGAAAGTAATATGCGTGTCTTATTAAGCCACCATAAATACCTACTGCAGAGAATGCACATATTATTAG